>CAYNGM010000007.1:0-18863 GCA_964396565.1 uncultured Anaerolineaceae bacterium
TATGGGCGACGGGTCCGGGTACGCCCTTGCCGGTCCCGGCGGTCTGCTTGGCGGCGATCGCCGCCTTCAGGTCGGCCTCCATCGAGCGCAGCGAGTCGAGCGCGTCGCCCTGGACGAGCGCGTACAGCGGGTTCGAGCTGAGGTCGTGGATTCCCGTCTGCACGCCACTGAGCGCGGTCTGGAGCTCACCGAGCGACTTGCCCGCGATGGACGAGTCGAGCCCCTCCTTGATGGCGGCGGCCTGCGCCGTGGATTGCCCCGACACTTCCTGCTGCGTCGCGATGACCGCTGCGATATCGCCGACGATGGAGGCTGCCGCAAGGCCCTTGGCGAGCTTGCTGGCCCCACCGCCCGTCGCTGCGACGCCGCCCGCCCCACCGAGGCCGCCGATGGGCCAGTTAGTCACGAATACGGGTTGGGCGAACAACTTACCGACGCCCGGAAGTTTGGACCCCAGTCCGCGCGTCAGTGACTCGCCGATGCCTCCGACGATGTTCCCGATGCCACCAGCGATGAGGCCCCCGGACAGTTTGTTCAGCGCGAGGAAGCCCGCGGTCGCGCCCTTGACCTCCCCCGGCAGGGAGTTGAACAGGCCGTAGAGCCGCTTAGCCCAGTCGAACGCGATTCGCATAACGCCAAGGAAGTCCTTGGCGCCGTCAAGTACCTGTTTCCAGTCGATGCCGTCGATGGCCTTGCCGATATCTTCGCCGAGTTTCTTGAGTTCAGACCGATTGCCGCCCTGCTTGAGGAATTCGGACAGTTTGTCTGCGGCGCGTCCGAGCGCAGGAGCGAACCCCTCACCGATGGAGATGGCGGCGTCGACGACATTGTTCTTGAGTCGCAGAAATGCACTTTTGACAGTGGCGTTCCGCTTGTCGAACTCGACCTGGGCGGCGGTCGCGTCCTTCCACGCGTCCGCGGCCGTGTCGAGGGACGGGGCGAGGTTCTTGTCGTAGGACTCGGCCAGATTGAGGATCTCGCGCACAAGCCCCGACCGCTTGCCGAAGAGCTTTTGCACAGCCTGTAGGCGCTGATCCTTAGGAAGTTTGCCGAGACCTGCGATGAACTGCTCGAGTGCCCCTGAGGCATCCTTGTCGAATGCCTTGGCGAAGTCTCCCGCACTCTGGCCGGCGATCTTCGCCATCTCGCCGAGGCCGGACTTGGCGATCGCCTTGGCCTCTGCCTTGGACAGGACGCCGTCCTTGAGTGACTTCTGGAGTTGCGTCTTCCCGTTCGCGATGATCGACAACGAGTCCTGAAAGAACGTCTGAAGTGCGGTACCGGCGAGTTCGGGTTGGAGGCCGAGGTTCGCCACGGCCGCGCCCCAACCGAGCGTCGCGTCCTTGGCGACGCCGATCAACTTGGCCGCGCCGCCGGCGCGCTTCGTGATCTCTAGGATCTCCGACTCGGTCGAGGCGCCCTTGTTGCCGAGGTCCACGAGGGCCGCGGCGAAGCTATCGAACTCATCGCCGGTCAGGCCGATGACATTCTGCAGCTGCCCAAGGCCAGTGGCGGCCTCGTCTGCCGTGACGTTCGTCGTGGCCGCAAGGATGGCGACCTGCTTCGTGAACGCCGTGATGTCCTTGGCCTTGATGCCCAGGGCGCCAGCCGTCTCGGCGATACCTGCGAGCTCGGCAGCGCTGTTCGGCATGTTCCGCGCCATATCACGGATGGAGTCGCTGATGTCCTCGAAGGACAGCCCCGCCGACTTTAGGTCGGCTTCGTCGACGGTCTTCTTGACGCCCGCGAAGGCATCCTCGAAGTCGATCGCCGCCTTGGCGGCACCGGCAAGTCCGGTGATGGCCGCGCCGCCGATGAGCAGGCCGGCGCGCGAAAGTCCGGCCCCGATCTGTCCTGCACCGCGACCGACACGGCGCATGGACTTATCGAGGCCGGATACCTGACGGGAGAACTTCTGGATACCAGCGACCGCGTTACCTTCGAGGTCGATACGGACGGCCAGTCGAGCGGTCTCAGCAAACGCCATGCGATGAGAACTCCTAGCGTCTACCGAGGGCCTTGGCGGATGCTCGTGCCTGTGCCTTCTCGACGGCCGCCGCCTCGCGCACGCGCGTGCCGATACGGGTTTCGACGAGGTACTGGCGAGCGAGCTGATAGTCGTCCCACGACATCGCGTCGACGGCCGCGAAGCCGCCGAACTCGGCAGCGACGGCTACTCGGACGGCTCCGGGGTCGGCTCGGTGGTGGGAGATGTCATAGCCCGCGTCCGCCCAGTCCGCGATGGCTTGGGCGGTGTCTTGACTAAAGGGGCGACCACGGCATCCAGATACAGATCGCCCGCCCGGATGATGACCGAGCGCGCCTCGCGCCAGTCCTCGAGCAGGGCGTCGATGTCGAACGGCGAGTAGTTGGCCCCGGTCGTCTCCGTCCGCACGAGCAGCGGCAGGAGTTCCGAAGTCAGGCTGGCCTCGTCGGACCGCCCGGCGGCGACGAGGTCCGTGATGCGACCCTCGGCGAGGATGCCGCCGGTAGCGCTGAGAGTGTCGCGGAGGAAGACGCCATCGCCTTCCTCCGCGTGCGGGGACTCGGGGCAGGTGCAGTCGCGCACCCGCACGAATGTCGTCATGCGAGCCTGACTCCTTTTGGCTAGAGGCTGGACAGGGTATTCACAACGACGCCCCGGAAGGCGTAGCCGAGGCTGCTGTCGTAGAAGCCGCGGTAGGTGAAGGTGAGCGTCGAGTTGCCGTCGATCTCGCCGTCCTCGACGGAGAACAGGCGGACGGGCGTCCGGACCGACAGGCTCCACGGGATGGCGCCGGTGATGATCTCGGGCGACGTGAACCGAGCGGCGATGTACCGCGACGGAACGGGCGTGTCGTCGAGGGTCGCCCGCTCGGCGATGGTGGTCGTGGTCTTGGCAACCACGAGCGTCACTTCGATCTCGCGCTCCCCACGGCCGTAGCCGGCCAGCTGGAAGCGGGTGTTGGACCCGTTCGCGAACCGCTTACGGTCGAGGTTGTTGCTCACGCGCAGCGTCCAGCCGTGGACGGTATCGGTGAGCTTCGTGGTCCCGATCGAGGAGTAGACGGAGTCGAGGAAGAACTCGGCGTCGGCGCCGTATACCCACTGCGGGGTGCTGTCGACGGTCAGGCCGCCGGTCGGACCCGATGCCAGGTTCGCGCGGGCGTAGACCATATCGACGGAGCCGGTGACGACCCCGAGGCCCTCGTCGAAGGTGAGCTCGAACGAGTCGGCCACGCCGGACCCGCCGTGGATCCAGTCGGACGTGACATCGTCGCCCCACTGGTCGGTGAAGTAGTCGAAGTCGTCGGCCGTCAGGCTCGCGGCCTGATAGGTCCAGGTATAGTCGGCCGAGCCGGTCGGCGAGACGCCGCCCTTGATCGCCGCAGCGAACAGGTACGGGACGTCATCGTAGGCGAGCGCCGTGATGTCGAGGGACGCCGTGTTCTCCTGCGGCCCGTTGAGCGGGGCGAGGATGGGGTCGAGCGACCCGGTGTCCACGTCCGGGTTCTCTCGGGCCGGGTCGACGACGATGGGTCCGCGCCACGGGAGGACACGCGTAGCGGACGTGTTCGAGGAGAAGCTGGACTGCTTCCCCCACTGGTGCTTGCGGAACCTCCGGAAGCCTTGGATCGGCATGGTGGCGAGTTCTCCCAACGCAAAGAACCCGCCGACTTGGCGGGCTACGGGCCTGATGGAGCGAGCAGCTAGGAGCGACCCTCGCGGGCGCTCACGTTGCCGAACGTGAACCGGACGGCGCTGATCCACGAACCGTCCGGCAACTGCTCCGTCTCGTCCGTGATGGCGAGTTGGTCCCAGACCGTGTTCGTGCTGATGTGGGGATTGTCGGTGAACCAGTCGAGCAGGGCGTCCACGAGGTCGTCCATCCGGTCCATCGTCTCGACGTTATCGGTCAGGCGGTCCACGACCACGACCGAAGGCGTCATCGTCCGCGTGCGGAGCCCGCTGTCATGGGCGACCGTCTCGTTACGCGTTTCGACCCACGCGCAGGGCGTGTCGGTCGTCCACGAGGCCGGACGAGCGCGGAACGCGCGGCGCAGGAGGGTCGGGTTAGCGGCGACGAACCCGTCGAGGATGGTAGCGAGCCCGCCGGCGATGTCGGAGCGGAACGTCGTCGTCATGCGGCATCATTCCAGGGCTTGATGATGCTCTGGATTCCGACGTCGCGTAGGGCCTTCTCGCCAGCCGGAAGAAGGAACGGCTGGGGCTTGGTGCCCGGATGCCGGACGACCTTTGCGTAGCGGAAGGCGCCGCTGCGCGTGGTCTTGGCGGACGGTCGTCCCGACAGCCGGCGGCCCTTGCTATCGGCTGGCCACGCAAGCACGCCCGCCTTCTTCGGGCGGATCGTATGGGCTCGCGTCCCGAACTCCACGAAGGGCGCGTAGTGCTTCTGTGCGATGACCTCGGCGAAAGTCCGAGTCCGTGGGCCAGGGATGATCGAGCGCGCGAGGTCGCCGGTGCGACGCGGCACGAGCGCCTTGGCCTCGGCGATGGTCGCCAGCTGCAACTGACGCAGGAGCTGCTCCTGTTCGCTGATGGCCTTTAGTCGGCGCTGTAACTGTGGGATACCTGAGATCCTCACGGCTGGATCACCGCCGTCCGGATGCGCCACTCGCGAACGAACTCGGTGTAGCCCGCCGGCTCCGCCCCGAGCTCGACGTCCTCACCCGTCGGCGAAGACACGTAGCCCGACGCGCCACCCTTGGCGCGGTGGTAGAACCACGCGGCAAGTCGACGGATGGCGCCCACCACGTCGTCATGTGGGAACGGCATCCCGATGATGCCGGTGATGACGAGGTCGTTCGGCTGGCCCTGCGCGTAGCGCGGCGAGTCCAGGTTGCGGTCGAACCACAGCGGGTCGGCCTTGTACCAGTCGGGCCGGGTCCGGTCGTAGTAACGCAGCCGGGTCCGGTCGTAGTAACGCAGCTGGATGGTCGCCGTGTCGTTCGGATCCCGCCGGTCGGGCAGGAACCAGATAGCGGTGCCCTCGGTCTGCGTCACGCCATCGAAGGTCACGACGCGCGAGGCGTCATCGTAGGGCCGATCATGGACGACCAGCGAGGACTGGCCGTCCGTGCTGTACCGCGTGGTCGTGTTCGACGCGGCGGCGATGGTCCGCCCGGTGTCGCGTTCGGCCTTGGCGATCGCGTCGGAAAGACACTGCGCGAGCAGCGCGTCGTCGCCCGTGCCCGTCAGCCCGAGGTACGTCTTGATATCGGAGACGGTGGGCATGAGCGCCATTACGCAGCGGCCTCCAGGGGCTCGGTGAGGATGTCGAGGAACTGACCGGCGGCCACGTCCCACGAGAAGTTCCGTTTGACGTGCAGGCGCCCCGATGCGCCCATCGCGCGGCGTCGTTGCGGCTTGTCGAGCAGGGACAGGACCGGGGCGACGAAAGCATCGACGTCGGGCACCGCCCAGTCCATGCCGTAGCCGCTGTGATAGACGACGGGCCGGCCGTAGGAGTCCTGCAGCGGCGGGACGATGATCCCGCCGTCACCGATGACCTCGACCTCGGCAGCCCAGCCGGTCGAGACGATGGGCACGCCCGCCGCCATCGACTCCGCGAGGGTCAGGCCGAAGCCTTCGCCGCCGGTCGTCGAGAGGTACAGGTCGGCCGTGTTGTAGAGCGCGTTGAGGCCCTCGGTCGGTAGGCCCTTGAAGGTGTCGTGGATGCCGGTGAACTTGATCCGCGGGCGGACGTCCTCGGGCATCCGCTGGACCTCCTGCCAAAGGTCGATGCCTTCGCGGTCGAGCGGCTGGCAGTGCATGATGAGGTCCACATCGTCGCGCACCGCGGCCACCTGGGCGAACACGCGGAACAGGGCGTCGTGGTTCTTGCGGACGACGTTCCGGTCCGCCCGCAGGATCACCAGCCGGTTCGGGTCCATCTGGAACTTCGCCCGACAATCCTCCTTCGAGGAGAGGGTATCGTCGGCGAAGGTGATCGGCGTCGCTCGAGTGGCGGGGTGGAAGGTCTCGGTATCGACGCCGTGGTAGACGCGCGGCACCGGGCGCCCGATGTGCTCACCGATGACCCGCGCGCCGTAGTCGCTCATGGCGACCGGGCGGAACATCTGCCAGAGGCCCCGCCACAGAGGCGGCAGGTTGTCGCCCTCGATGGGGCAGTAGTGGTAGACCGGGACGGACGTCCAGAGCGGGACGTTCTTCTCGGGTCCGATATGGCTGATGAGCCCCGAGACGTCGCTGATGACCAGGACGACGTCCGGCTTCCACTCGTCCGCGATATCGAGCGCCGTCCATGCCTTGCCCGTGATGGCGTCGGCCGACCAGTCACCCGCGAACGGGTTGCCGTAGATGCCGGCGGGCCAGACGTGCCCCGCCAGCGGCCCCTTGATGGGCTCGCCGCGGTAGTTGACGCCGATGACGCGGACATCGACCCCGGAGGCGAGGAACCGCGTGCAGAGTTGATCCGTGACGGTCCCGAAGCCGGTGTGGCTGACGTGGCCGAAGACGAGGAGCTTCACAGGACCGCCTCGAACATCCGGCGGATGGCCCGCTCTTCCTCGTCGAAGTCCACGATCTCGCGGAACCGGCGGGCGGCGTTCTCGCCCATCCGCAGGCGCAGGTCCGGATCCTGATAGAGCCGGTCGAGGATATCGACCGCCTCCTGGGACGTCTTGTCGGTCAGGTCGAAGGACGTCACGCCCTCGGACCACAACGGACCGGCCAGCTGCGACTGGTAGTACCACTCGTAGCCGACGACGGGGCGCCCGACCGCGAACCAGTCGTGGATGACGTGCCCGAAGCCGTCCGACCACTGCTTCGTGTGCCACGCGACGTCCGACGCGCGCATCGCGTCACCGACCGCGCTACATGGTTGCAGGTTGCCGGCGGCGTACTCGTCCTCGGCGACCGAGCCGTATGACCCGTAGACCTTCCAGTCGTACTGGGGTCGCAGGATCGCGGTATCGAGGAACTGCTGATAGCCGCGCGTGTTCTCGGCGAAGCAGTTGACGAACGAGGACACCCGGAATACGCCGTCATCTGGCGGCGACTCGTGGCGGAAGTCGTCGAGGTCGAACTCCTGGTGGACGACGACGTGCGGCTTGGGCGGCGTCTCGGGCAGGAGCGTCGTGACGATCCCGAAGTCGGCGAGGTCCCAGCGGTCCTCCCGCATGTCGATCGGCGAGAACCGGACGTTACCGAGATGGAGGCCGAACTTGGCGCCGACCTCGCGCGCGAAGCGGTGCAGGCCCTCGTGGTTGTGCGCCACCGACGCCATGACGACGTCGGGCTCGATGTCACGCGCCTCGTCGAGCGTGACGAGCCGCTGCCAGCGGTCATGGGACTTGTCGTAGCGTTCGCTGTAGCCGAGGCCGGTGAAACGATCATCGCCCCACGGCGTCAGGTACTGCTTGGCGACCGCGTCGCCGTGCCACTGGCGCTCGAAGTTCCAGTAGCCTTCGTCGAACCACTCCATGCCGATCGGACGGACGAGCGTCCAGCCGAGGCGGGCGCAGAGCAGTTCCAGCGACTCCCACAGGTCGTGGTGGTGGTAGTCGGCGAGCAGAGTGGTCACGGGCGAGCCTCCGTGGATGGGATGCGATGGCACCAGCCGCAGGCCCACGGTCTCGCGGGTCCGCCGGTGACGTCGAGGTTCGCGCGCCACGAGCGAAGGATGGCGCGGTGCGAGCAGGTGGTATGGCGAGCGCCACACCGGCCCTGCCATGCCCAGATGATGTGACCGCAGTCCGCGCAGTAGAGCGCGAGGATGCGGCGTGCGAGGCCCCTCATCCGAGGAACGCTCGCCACTGCGGGCCGATGACGTCCATGCCGAAGGTCGCCTCGGCGAACTCGCGCTGGCTGCGCGACAGTTCCTCGGCGAGGACGCGGTCGGTCAGCAGCGAGATGAGCACGTTACGCGCCTGTCGCGGATCGTCGAAGCCCGGACGAGCAAGCTCGTGACCCTCGAACAGGTCCTCGCCACCCCAGTCGGCGCCCCATGCGCCGGGGCCGATGGACACGACCGGCGTGCCGGTCATCATCGCTTCGATGAGCCCGAGGGTGTAACTGGCTGGCGTCGTGCCGGTGTAGAGGTAGGCCCGGACTCGCTGTAGGTAGCCGCCCATCTTGTCGTAGGGCAGGGCACCGATGCCGCCGTACAGGACTTCCGATCCCGGCCCGGCTGGTTCGACCGGCAGGCCGCCCGTGGCGTCCATCCAGAAGCGGTAGCCGCAGGCGTTCCCGCGCTGCGCCATGTGTTGCGTCAGGTTCCCGACGACCGGGTCGTTCCCGTGCCACGGCACGAAGTCGCTGGAGAACTTGCCGAACCGGATGACGGCATCCTCACCCGCGAACGAGCCGCGTGACTCGAAGTACCGTTGCTCGGCCGGCGAGTAGCGGACCACCTGGAGCCCGTAGAGCGTCGACATGATGCGCTCGAGCTCGGGGTTCGACTGGCCGCAGGTGCGCCAGACCACCCGCTTGTGGCGGATGCGGTCCCACTGACCGACAAGCCATCGATCCACGAAGTGGTGCGCGATGATGACGTCCGCCCAGTCGATGACGTCATCGTGCAGTCGCGCCTTGGCCCAGTCGATCGCGAGTCCGGGGTCGCCAAGCGTCTCGCGCTGGTGTTCGCACGCGCGCGCGAGGTCAGGATGCTGTGGCGCCTCGGGGATAGCCGGCCGGATGCCCTCGCCGGTGCGTGTCGGATCCTCGTAGCCGCCGGGACAGAAGACGTCGTACCCGAGGCTGGCGAACATCCGGATATCGTCGTACTCGGCGACCGCATGGCTGGCGAGGAGGAGGATGTTCACCGCCGCACCGCCCGGAAGGTGCCGGTACCCTGCTGGTCACTGACCACGGACACCTTGTGCGTCTTCCCGATGATGGAGCGGACCTCGGCGAACCCGTCGCGCTGGTCGATGCTGTGGCCGTGCCACTCGCCGATGATGAGTCGGACCTTGCCGATGTCCGGGTCGCGAAGGATGCTCCACTCGCAGCCTTCACAGTCCAGTTTCATCGCGGCGATGGACCCGCCTGCCATGTCGAGCAGGGTCGCCAGGGTCACGGTCGCCGTCGTCACCTGCGACCGCGTGGACGACTCGCCCAGCTGCATGTTGCCGATGAACCGGTGGTTGAACAGGTAGTCGTCGCCATCGAAGCCGTAGCCGATGGTGACCTCGTCACCCGGTCCGACCGCCTGCGGGATGATGGTCAGGCGGTCAGCGACGCCAGCCGCTTCGGCATTCGCCGCGATCATCTCGACGTTCTCGGGTAGCGGCTCGATGACGATGCCGCACGCCTCGGGGTTGTCCACCAGGACGGCCAGCACGACCGAACCGATGTGCCCGCCGATGTCCACGAACGTGTCGCCTGCGCCGAGCGTCAGGTCGGCGAGGCCGTATTCGTCTTCGAGCTTGCCCCACAGGCTCCACGTCGAGCCGAGGGTCGAGAGGTCCGACGTACCCTCTCGCGATCCGAGCTTGACGTCGCGTCCGCGCGGACTCTGGAGGTCGTGATAGATGACGGTCCCAGCGATGCGTCGCTGGTAGTCCTGCTGTTTACGCAGGACGTCCGCCGTGTGGCGGAAATAGGCGGTTTCGGTCGAGTCCACGGGCGAGCCTCCGTGTGCGAGCGGCGAGCGAGGGTGGGCGGGGGTAGCTGCTCGCGTGCTACCGCCCGCCCATGGGGTGCCCCGCTTATGGCGCGGGGCAAGCCATCTAGAGGCCGAGGACCTTCTGGACGCGACCCGTGCGGATGTACGGCTCGGCGTTGAAGGCGAACTCCTCTTCGGCGCGGAACCCGGTGATGTTCTGGTCGAAGCGGTTGCCCGCCTCGCTGGAGACATCGATCCGGTACTCCTGGCCGGTGAAGATCTCGACCTCGGTGCGCTCGATGATGAGCGCGGTGCCCGCGTAGGCGGCCGGCCAGTTGGCGTCACGGCGGACCGGGACACCGAAGACCGAGCCGATGGGCGGATTGGCCGCGGCGCCGACCGCCGGGTCGATGGCCCAGCCACCGGCATACGAAGTGCCGAGGCCTTCCGTGGACATCTCCCAGAAGTCGGTCGGGTTCATGACGATGACGAGGTTGTCCGCCGGGATCCCGCGCGCCTCGAGGGCCGAGATGCCGCGCCCGAGGGCAGCAGCACGAGGCTCCGAGGAGAGCGTGGTCTTGAAGGCAGCGACATCGCCGTAGGCCATGAACGCCGGGAAGAAGCCGAGCGGCTGGGACGAGCCCGAGCCGTTCGTGATGTACGTCGACTCGAGCAGGCCGATCGACTTGCCGAGGCGCCGTCGCGCGCTGGCCTCGGCAGCCCCATTGGACTGGCGGAGCAGCTGATTGCCGACGTCGGCGATCTGCGCGATGGTGTACAGGGTGGCCGTGGCCGACGCGAAGCCGAAGTCGCGGACGTCCTTGTTCGACCCATAAGCCCCTTGCAGCAGAGCGGCCGTGATGGCGGTGGTCTCGTACGGGATGTTCACGCCGGCCCCGCTCACGCCGCTGACGACGTTGAACAGGTCACGGTAGATGTTGTTCGCGGCGATCTGCTCGACGAGCGTCGAGACGAAGTTGCCGGGGACGATGGCCTGGCCAGTCGCGGCGCTGGTCCCGAGGACCGCCTTGACGAACTCCTGCGCGTCGGTGTCGCCGTGGCGACGCTCGACGAGAGCGGACAGGAAGTTGACCTCGTTGTAGCGGCCGACGCTCTTGACGCTGGCCTCTCCACCGAGATGCGCGCCCGACAGGATGGCCGAAGCCTTGCTGCGGGCCTCCGTGCGGGTGAACGCCTTGAGCCGGTCGTCGAGCTCGGCGAGCTGCTTCTCGACCTTCTCGGCACGCGCCTCTGCCTGGATCTTGTCCAGCGCGGCGGATTTGACGGTGATGGCCTCTTCGATGGCCTGGATGCGATCGAGCGGGATGTCCGACTTGTCACGGAGTTCCGTGGCGAGTTCGGTGATCTCCGCGACCAGGGCTTCCGCCTTCTGGTCGTGTTCCGTGGACACTGGTGGGTGTTTCCTTTCGACACACCCCTGTAGCGAGCTTCGGGGAGCTAGAGGTTCCGATTGATAGCCGCCATCGCGTCAGCGATAGCGATGCCCCTAGCCCGGAGCCTTGCCGCGTCCACCGCCGTTTCCAGGTCGGGACGAAGGGCAGCCGATGGGCCGTCGAGGTCGTTGAGAAGCCCGCGCACTGCGGGCGCGAGGCCGATGTTGGCCTCATCGAAGTGTGCGATGGCCTTCGCCGCGACGACCCGCGAGAACGGGTTGGCGGGCGTCGGCGTGAGCGTCTGCTCGATGTACGGCCAGACGAGGATCTCGCCGGTCTTGCGGTCGGTGCGGACGAAGTTCGGCAGCGAGCCGGACGAGCCGTAGACCTTGCCCGCGCGGAGCAGGCCGTCGACCTGCGACCAGTAGCGGTGCGAGCGGTCGAGCCAGATGGTCGACCACCAGCCCTCGTCGTCCTTCTCGGTGTCATCGGCGGTACCGAGCACGGGGTCCGCCTTCATCGACTGGTCCAGATTGTGGTGCCACACGAGCGGGCGGCGGTCGAACCAGTCTTCCTTGATGTCGGTGCGCGGCGAGAAGAACTCGCCGTCGAGGTCCTTGCCCGCGAACGGCCCGCCGAACGGGATCGCGAGGACGCGCCACTTGGCAGCGGTCAGCTGTTCGGCCTTGAGAAAGTCCATTCGGGGAGTCCTCGCTAGGATGCTGCCACGGCGAGCCACGGTCGCAGTCGAAGTAGTCCATCAGTCACCAACGACCGGCGCCTCGGCTGCGGCGACGTGGACGACCGGAGCGGGCGGCGCCTTGACGTTGACCACGGGCGCCTCGACGGACACCGGGACCGTCACCTGCGGAGCCTGCTCGGGCACGTTGACGATGACGTCGGGTGCCTTCATGGCCGCCACGTCGTTGTAGACCTTGACGTCGGGCGTCTTGCCGGGTTCGGTGTGGTTCGCGATGGTCAGGTTGACCGTGACCGGCTGGACGGGTGCGGGCGCGGGCTCGTGCCACGCCTTGTCGAGGACAGGCGCCCAGTCGAGCGTCCCGTTCGGGTGGTCCTCGAGCATGAGTGCCTCGGCGACCGGGTACTCGCGCCCGTTGCGGGACGCGCACTGCTCGTCGCCGTCGCCGTCGTAGGCGAGGACGGTACGCACGCCGAATTCGTCGTAGGCGCGCAGGCTGGCGCGATTATAGGACAGCGCCGTCTCGGTGCGGCTGATGACCTCGGCGCGGTACCCGTCCCAGACACCGACTCCGTTCTCAAGCCCCACACCAAGGATGCCCTTGAAGCCTTCCTCGGGCACCCCGTCGATGAGCTGCGAGATGCTGTAGCCACGTCGCGTGCCCTCAGCGAGTTCGATCGTGAGTCGCTGAAGCGTGCGCTCGTTGATGTCCTTGATGCGCGCACCACCGTAGGACGACAGGTCCGTGACGATGCGGTCGACCGTCTTGTTCGGGACGATTCGCCCGAGCCTATCGGCGACGGCCTGCAGGCCGTCACGCCCCGCCTCGACGTAAGTGACGCGCAGCGTCTTGGCGAGTTCCTCGTCCTCGCGCTGGCGATCCCACCAGTCCGGGTCGGACTTGGTCGCCCACTCGCGGCGGGCGCTCTTGATGGGGTACGTCTCGCGGATCGCGGTGATGACCCGGTCACGCTGTTCGGCGAGGAACGCAGCGATGCGCGGCTGGCTCGTGTCGGCGACGCCGTCGCGGGACTTGGCGGGTACGGGCGGCTTCGGCTTGTCCACGACCGCCTGCCGCGTCTGCGACGAGTCCTGGTTCGTCGTGTCACTGACCGTGGACTCCAGCTGGGCGGTCTGCATCTCCGCTTGATGCTCCGGGTCGAGCATCAAGGGCAGGCCGTCCCACTTGATGTGACCGAGGCCGACCGCCTTGACCGTCTCCTCCGCAGCGAAACCGATGCCGACGAGGGCACGGAAGGCACCGGCCTTCTCGAGGAGCGACGTGGCACTGTCGAGGTTCGGCTCGGCGATCTCGAAGTCGAGCGTCTGCCCGAGGACATCCTCGTAGCGCGAGAGCAGCCCGACCTGGATGGTCTCCTCGAGCAGGTCCGCGCGCGGGTGGATGGTCCCCTCCCAGTAGTCGCGGCGGTCCTCGCGGCGCGTCTCGGCGCCGTTCAGGCCACCGGGCATCGGGACGCCCAGTTGGTAGGGCGATAGCGAAAACGCCGTCAGGATCTCGTCACGCGACAGGACCGCGAGCTCGGGGATGCCGATCTCGGCCGGCGTGCTGGCCCCGGAGGCGTACTCCATCGGCTCGGGGAAGATGAGCAGCCGCTTGCCGGCGTCCGGATCGCTCGCGACGTTGCGCCACGCACGCTGCGCGTCGACGAACTCGTCTTCGGTCAGCGCTCGTTCCTTCGGCCAGAGCATCCCGGCGAGGCGACCGCCAGTGGTCAACACGTTCGCCGTGTGGCGCGCCATGAGGTCCGTGAGCGGGACCTGACTGTAGACGGCCTCGACGACGGACGTGCCCCAGACCTCGTCGTCGGTGGCGTTGCCCGTCGTGAACCACAGGATCTCGGCCTTGTCGAACGGGACGCCACCGGACGGGCTGTCCTTGTCCATGACCCAGCCGAGCAGGTTGCCCGCCTTGTCGTAGGAGGGCCACATCCGCGCGGGACTGATGCCGTAGATGGCGGTCGGCAGCCCGAACGTGCCGTTCTCCAGGTACCAGCAGGCAGCCCCGGCGAAGTCGAGCCGCACCTGCGTCTTGCGGAGCAACTGGCGACCGGTGTAGGACGGGTTCGGGCGCTCCAGGAGGCGCTGGAACTGGTCGATGGGCGACAGGCTGTCGAACGGGACGCGTAGGTCGGGCCGGTCGAGCGTCGTCTCAGCTTCGCCTTCCTCGACATCGCCGTCGCTGACGGACCAGTCGAGGCCCGACACGTCGTCAGCGATCTTGCGCCCGGCCTTGTAGAACCAGCCGACCTTGTAGGCCCGGAGACAGGCTGCCGCCTTCTTCTGCGGCGTGTCGTTGAGGGACGACAGCGGGATGCCGTTGCCCCACGCGCCGAGGGCGGTGACGGCCTTCGCGGTCTTCGGTTCTGGACGGCCGAACAGGCGGTCGAGGAATGAGGTCACGCGGCTGCTCCGAAGGATGAGACCCGGCGTCGAGCGCGTGACCGGGCGTAGAGGGCTAGACAGAAGGCGTCGGCGACGTCAGGCGAGGGCAGGCCGCGGGCCTTCATCTCGTCCTTGGACTCCACCTGGACCTTGCCGCTGGACGTCATGCGGTAGGTCGGGCCGGTCAGTTCGGACCGGAGGCGCTGGTAGGTGGTCTCGTCCAGCCGGGCGAGGCTGAGCGGTTCGTCGTTGCTGTTCGGATCGAGTTGGCGGCGGACGTCCCACCAGACCTGTGCCCTCAGGTTGACCAGGAGGTCCGTATCGTGGTCGGGCGCCTCGGCGACGTTGACGGCTAGCAGTTGTCCGGGTGGTCGCTGCTCGCGGATGCGGTCGACCACACCACCGCCGACGCCGATGACGTCGACCGCCAAGGTGCCGCGTCGCGCGTTGAGGTAGCGGACGCCCAGACCGGCCGTGGCCATCGTGTCCTGACCGTGGACGATCTCCACCGACTCCGGGCCGTTGCCCGAACCCTCGAGGAGGACGCTGTCGTCGCTTCCGAACCGGGCAACGTCCAGTCCGGCCCATTCTCGGGCGTCAGGGATGTGCGCACGGTTCCTCGCGGCTTCGACCCACGACAGCGGGATGACGGCGTTGCTCGCGGTGTCTGGGAACTGACCGAGGACCTTGGCCTGCCACCAAGGCGTACCTTCGAGCCCTTCCTTGCGGCGTTCGTCGACCCAGAACGGGCTGACGAGTTCGGCCTGCGCCTTCTCGGGAACGGGCTCGCCGGTGAAGTTCGGCGTGTCGAACACGCTGATGGGCAGGACCGTCCACGTCGGCAGCCGGCACGCTTCGTAGAACGGGCCGATCGGCTCGAACGGGTTGCCGATCGCGAGTCGTCGGCTCGCCTCGTTGACGACGAGGCCGTTGGTCGCCGTCCATAGCTGCTGACTGACGCCGTTCGCCTCGTCGACGATGACGAGGATGCGCCGGCCGTGGTAACCCTGGAAGCCTTCGGGGTCGGTGTCGTCAGGCTTGCGCCCGATGGCGAACGCGCCCGAGTCGAGCTCCCAGCGCAGGTCGGTGCCGCGCGACGGCTGGCCTGGCAGTTCGCCGGCGCGGTGGGCCCGCAGCATCTCGCGCCAGAAGATGTCGCGCAGCTGCGGGAACGAGTTGCTCGTGGCGACGACGATGCCGCCCGTGGAGACCCACCAGACCGCTATACGGCTGGCGATCCAGTCCTTACCGCTGCCGAAGCAGGACGGCACGGCCGTGTTGATGTTGTCGCGGACGCTCTCGGCGATACGCGCCTGCACCGACCACGGCTTCTCGCCGAGGATGTCGGTGATGAACCCGACCGGATCCTCGGTGTAGAGGTCGTAGCCCTTAGCCCGCTGCCTCTGCCGGAGCCGTCTCCGGAGTTCGTCCCGTGCCGACGAGACGCTCGGCCTCGCGGATGGCGTCTCGGAGTTCGGGGTCGCTGATGGTGCCGGTGAGGTCACGCGTCTCGGTCCTCGATGTAGCGTCACCCGACAGCAGCAGGGACTTCTCGGTGGCGACACCCATGAGCGTCACGAGGTCGCGAGGCTCGAACCGTCCGGCGCGGACGTCGGTCACGATGGTCGCGACAGCCAAGGCCGCCAGCGCGTGCATCTCCTCGGCCAGGGCGTCGCGCGTTTTGGTCACGTACTCGCGCATCTCGGGATCGTCCCGCCAGCGCCCGATGGTCTGGTGCGGGATGCCCGTGGCCTCAGCGGCCGCCGCGACGCTAGTTAGGGAGGCTGCGATGACCGCTGTCGCCTTCTGGCGTTTCGAGTAGCGGGGACGTGTCTGGGTCATCGAGCCACCAGTAGTACGTGTATCCGGGCATGAGGACAGGCTGGATGCCGCATGAGCCTTCCCACAGGAACAGGAGCGAGCCGGTCGTGGTACACCACTCGACGACCCAGCGGACTTGGTCAGTCGTCACAGGCCATACCCTCCACGTCGGACGACCTCGCGGACGATGGCGGCATAGTGGCGTGGGCACGCGAAGATGTGGCGCGACGGGATGTACCGCACGCCCTCGCGGGAGAAGTGGATACGGCCGACCTGGCAGTAGCCGGGTTGCAGTGGGTCAGGATCGCCTGACGGAGCCGGATGCTGCCGGCAGTAGTTGATGCCGTCGACCTCGAACGCATCGGGTACGGCGTGGTTGCCGGCCTCACAGAAGCCGAGGCCGAGGCCGAGAGCGGTCAGGAAGCGGCGCCGGTCCTCGTTCATCGGTCACGTTCGCCTACCTGACAATCGGATCTTGTATTGCGCTGTCACGTCGGCGCGGTCTGGCTCGATGAAGTGGAGGCGCTGCGATGGCTCGGCGCGGGAGCCGAGGCCATTGCGGGCGTAGCGGTTGTCGCTCTCAGTGGAGCCGGTCTGGTACCAGGCGCCATCGCCGTCGGCCATCGCTCGCTCGTC
This sequence comes from uncultured Anaerolineaceae bacterium, assembly GCA_964396565.1. GTDB lineage: Bacteria > Chloroflexota > Limnocylindria > Limnocylindrales > CSP1-4 > SPCO01. Next base: position 16,523 of record CAYNGM010000007.1, read on the forward strand.
GTGAGTGTGGTAGTGGCCGCTGTAGACGTCCTTGAACGACCAACCGAACGCACCGGCTTTCAGCTTGTTGACGTAGGTCAGGAACGTCGTCTGGCTGACGAAGCCACCGCGGCCCGTCTCGTCGCCATGCAGGAGCAAGGCACGGTAGTTACCGATCTCGACTTTCTGGATATCCTCGGGGCAGTCGTCCCACGTCAGGCGCGACTCGTTCTCGAGGGCCATGCGTGCCGTCTCGTAGCACATGCGGTCGATGTTGTCGAAGCCAGGAACGGTGTCGCGCTTCGACCCGATGCGCCCGTGGTTGCCCCATTCGCTGACGACGTCGACCTTCTCGTAGATGGACAGCGCCCGGCGGACGACGACGGTCAGTGCCTTCGTGACATGGCGCCATTGCTCGACGATAGTGGCGTCGACCTCGAACGCCTGCGTCGGGAAGTTGAACAGGCCCTCGACCATATCCCCGCCGAACAGGATGGTACAAGCGCGGACGGGATGGTCGGACCGCTGGATCTCGGTGATGCGCTCGGCTTTCGCGAGGAAGATGTCGAGACGCTCCGACATCACCTGCGAGTCATAGGACGTAGTGCGCTTGCCGCCCTGCCAGTCAGTCAGGTGCCAGAGGGCGACTTCCTCGTGGCGATGGCGGCGGTCCTTGCGGGGTGGCGGCGTAGCCGATAGCGGCGCAGCGATGAGCGAGTCGCGAGTGGCTCGATAGACAGCGTCGACGAGGTCCTCCGTCTTGGCCTTGGCTTTCGCCAGCTGGACCTGAAGTCGTCGGTTCGCTGCCCTGAGCTCGTCCGCCTCGCCGATCGCTGTCGCGTCATCAACGAGTGACATCGCACACGCACCGGCCGGCGCGATGCCGGCTGATGGTCTGGTAGTTCACGTAAAACCCGCGCGCCTCGAGCGCCTTGCTCACGGCGGACGCGGATGTCTCCGAGGCGATAGCCTCGTCTAGTTCAGCCTTCTCCGTCTCGTCAAGGCGACGCGCAAGGAGCGCCACGCCGCAGACCGTTCCCGGTCGCTTCGTCAGCGCCTGCGCCTCTTCGAGCAGGGAAGCCATCAGCCGAGCGGATCCTCGATGTCCGGCGGGGCCTTGAGGTAGGCCACGGCGACATTGACGGCTCCGAGGACGATCGCGAGGATGGGGATGTCCTGTACCTGCGGCTGCAAGAGCAGGAAGGTACAGACGGCGGCCACGGTCCCGAAGACCACGCGCCACTGGCGGTTCGTCATACGACCTCCTTACGGGAGTGTCAGCGGACCCGTCGATACGGGCTTCCCGCCGACCTTGAGTTCCACGACGTAGGGCCGGGGATCTCCCGGCTTCGCCGCGAATGTCGAGACGTCCTTCGACGGCAGGACGTGGAGCCTCCCCGAATGGTTTACGAGATAGCCCGTGAACCCCGCAGGGTTCTTCTTGGACTTGTGGTAGGTGCAGGAGCCGAGGACGTCGTACTTGGTGCCCTTAGCGACCGGCGCGGACTTGACGTCCGTCGCCACGTCCCAGAGACCCCACGCGACGGTCAGTGATGCCGTGCCCGTCAGGGCAGCGCAGTTGGTCAGGAGCATCGGGTCCTCGGTGCTGGTGTCTGGTGCGAGCAACGGCACCGGGTTGACGAACTCGCCCCAGCGCGTCGAGGGGGCGAACTTCTCGGCGTATCGCTCGATGATGGACGGCAGTTCGTAGCGCGCCGTCCCACAGATGGGGTCGTCGATGCGCCAGTGGCCGTACTGGTTCTCGTTGGGATGCACGCCGATGGCGTGGTCGCCGTTGAACGCCCCAGAGCAGGTGGAGTTCGAGAAGACGTCCGAGTCGCCCTGCACCACGAGGTAGTGGCCCTTGTCATGGGCCTCGACGAGCGCCGTCCAGCCCGAGCCCGAGCGGACCCGGAACGGGATCTGCGGCTTCATCCGCAGCATCGCGAGATGGAGGTCGTCGAGCGACCAGCCCGGGGTCGCTGGGCTCGTCTCGTCGCCACGTGGGACGAGGGCGTGGACCTGGTCGGGCGTCCGCGTCACCTTCCCGCCGGACTGGGCGTCGATGCCGTTGCTGCCCGAAGTCCACGTGCAGCCGGACTGGCGGGTCACGGTGGACCACGGCCCGTACTGCGAGACGTGACGGTTGGTGTAGCGGGTCATGGATACGTCCACCCCGTGAACGCCCAGCCCTTGCCGACCGATGCCGAGGCGTTGACCGGATGCGGCCACGCGGCCCCGTAGACCTTGCGCAGGACCGAGCTGATCCACACGTCGTCACCCTCGGCCGGCGCGCCGTGGCGGTACTGCCAGAGGCCGGCCCGGAGGATGGCGCTGTCGCCGATCGTCCAGACCTCGGGAT
>CAYNGM010000008.1:0-4591 GCA_964396565.1 uncultured Anaerolineaceae bacterium
GAGGTCGGTGCGCGCGCTCATCGGACGGCATCGTCCCACCATCCCTGCCACGCGAGTCCTCTCCGGCGGTCAGGCAGAGGGTGGTACGGAGGTACCGCCAGCGCCGTCCCCGGACGCGCCTGCCGCCCATCTCGACGACGCGGTGAAGGACGCCGCCAGCGGTAGGAACGTATCGCGCACGGCCAGGGCAACAGCGCTGATCGGCGTCCGTCACAATCGGACGATGCGGATCGCGATCATGGGGTCACGGGGTGTCCCCGCGGCATACGGAGGGTTCGAGACCCTTGCTGAGGAACTCGGGGCACGTCTCGTGGAGCGTGGCCATGAGGTGACCGTATACGGCCGCGCTCACGTCGTCCCGGTCGGCCTCCGCACTCATCGCGGCATGCGAATCCGCGTCCTGCCCACGATCCGCCAGAAGTATCTCGACACGGTCGTCCATACCGGGCTCAGCGTCATCGATGGTCTGATCCGTCGCTTCGAGGTCGTCCTGATGGTGAACAACGCGAATGCGCCGTTCGCCATCGTCCCGCGGCTGGGTGGGGCGAAGGTGGTCCTGAACGTGGACGGTCTCGAGTGGGAGCGCGGGAAGTGGAACCGGTTGGGGCGCTGGTACTACCAGGCCTGCGCCTGGCTATCGCCGAAGCTACCCATCGTCCTGGTGACGGACGCCCGGGTGATCAGGGCCTACTATCGCGAACGGTTCGGGCGCGCCAGTGTGTTCATCCCCTATGGCAGCCAGCCCGGCCGCGCCGAACCCGGGCCGACCCTCGAGCGCCTCGGCCTCGAACCCGGCCGATACATCCTGTTCGTGAGCCGACTCGAGCCCGAAAACAACGCCCACACGGTGATCGAGGCCTATCGCCAGGCTGGTGCCCTGACCGGGCTCGGGGTTCCCCTGGTCATGGTCGGCGATGCGCCGTATGCCACGGCATACAAGCTCTCCCTGACCGAACAGGCAGCCACCGTGCCGGGTGTCCGGCTGACCGGCTACATCTTCGGCGCCGGCTATGCCGAGCTCCAGTCGAACGCCCTGGCCTATGTCCAGGCGACAGAGGTGGGCGGGACGCACCCCGCGCTTGTCGAGGCGATGGGCCGTGGGGCATGCATCATCGCCAACGATGTCCCGGAGCATCGCGAGGTACTGGCCGACGCGGGCCGGTATTACCGGCGGAACGATCCTGCGGATCTGGCCCGCTTGCTCAAGTCGCTTGTGGAGCGTCCCGACGAGCGAGGACGACTCGGCCTCGCGGCCGCAGAGCTCGCCGAGGCCACGTTCTCGTGGGCCCACGTCACCGACGAGTACGAGCGCCTGTTCCGGCATCTCCTGCGGGAGGCGGATCGCCGACCGGTCTGACCGGCCCGATCACGGAGATCCCGTGAGCCTGCCGGGGAGTGGCGATACGGCGGAGGGCGGCCCGCCGAGCATGCCCTAGACTGGATGCTCCATGAGCACGGCCACCCAGGAGCTCGAGGCGGGCCGGACCACGAGTCGCCTCAGCGCCGCCCTCCAGGTCACCGGCTGGGTGAGCCTGGCGATGCTCGTCGCGTCGATCGTCCTGCTCCCGCTCACGGCAGTCCAGATCGTGCTGGCCACGGTCGCGACGGTGGGACTGGCGTCGGATCGCCGGTTCGGTCCCCTGCCGGCGGCGGTCCTGGTGATGCTCGCGGCACCGTACGACCGGGCCGCGAACATCCTGCTGCCGCGGCTGTTCGACATCCCCGTGCGGCCCCAGGACGCAGCGCTCGTCGTCGGCCTCCTGCTCAGCGTCCCGCGCCTGCGTGGGGCCTCGCCACGGATGCTGCGCAGTCCCCTCGCGCTCACGATGATGGCCTTCCTCGCAGTCGGAGTCATCGCCATGCTGGTCGGCCTGCTCGGCGACAACTCCCTTCGCGACATCCTTCGGGACGGTCGATGGTGGGCGTTGTACGCGGGCGGCCTGCTCGCCCTCCTGACCCGGGCAGGGCGCCCCGCGGTCGTCCGGGCGATCGTGGTCGGAACCACCATCTTCGCCGTACTGATCATCGCCGTTGCGGCATTGCCGGCGTTCGAGGATGCCCTCAAGTGGCGCGCACTCGAGTTCGACCGGGGGCTGCTGCGGATGCAGTTCGGCAACTCGGCCATGCTGCTGGTGACGCTCGCGATCAGCGTCGTCGGCTGTGTCGGACGCCCGCGAGCCTGGCGGGTCGGGTGGACGACCCTCCTGTCGGTCGCCATCGTCCTGTCGCTGACACGGACGTTCATCGTCGTGGCGTTCGGTGTCCTGGTCCTGGCGATCGTGGCTGCACTCCTTGACGGGCGGTCAAGGCGCCGACCGGTGGCGCGCCCCGCGGCGGCCGGTCTGCCGATCGCGGCGATGGCGCTCGGGGTGGTCCTGGCCATCGGTCTGTCGACGTTCGCAGCGACCGTGACGGCGTTCACGGTCTCGTTCACGTCGCAGTCGACGGCGGCGTCGTCTGGAGGTCCGGAGGAGGATCCGCTCGATCGACTCCTGCTCCAGAGCCCGGTCTCCGATCTCGGGACCCTGGGCGGCGGTCGATTCGAGACGTATCGACGGGCCGTCGACGTCATCACCAGCGCGCCGCTGCTGGGTCAGGGTCTCGGCGCGCTCGTCGTCGCTGAATACACCTTCGGCGGGGAGGAGTTCGACACGCCGGGCAAGCTTCCCAACGTCGATGACGCGTGGCTGACCGTCGGCATGAAGTCGGGGATCGTCGGGATCGTGACGTTCGCACTCATGTACCTGCTTGCGGTCATGACCGCCCTGCGCGGTCCACGCTGGCCGCGCGTCTGGCTGATCCCGGCCTGGCTCGGCATCCTCGCGCTGATGACCACGCAGTCCTTCGCGACGACCGGCTACGGACCGTTCGTCCTCGGGCTGCTGGCGGTCGTCCCGCTCCTCGCGAACGGATACACGGATAGCAGGGTGGAGCGCGCCCGAGCCCACGAGTAGCGCGCCTGCAGCCCGCGGAGGCTGGATCGGATCCGCTCGTTCGTCGCCGGGTCGCGCAGGAGGTCGATGGCGGCGTCCAGCGTCGCGTCATCGTGGAACCTCGCGCCGATCTCGTGCCCGCGTGCAAGCACCCCGATCTCGCCTTGGCCGCGGTGGAGCAGGGGGACGCCATGCGAGATCGCCACGTACAGGTTGTTGGGGGCCGCATGACCCGCATACGGATGGTCGTCGCGCAGCGCGTAGTAGAGTGCGTCCGCGGCGATCGTCACGGGCGTCGGGTCCCGCAGGAAGCCCAGGAACCGGACGTTGACCAGGTCCGCCGTGGCGGCCATGAGCCGATCCTCATCGCTCCCGCTGCCGGCCACGAGGATGAGGTCGTCGGGGAAGCGGCGGGCGTGGCGAAGGAGTGGATCGAGATCGCGGCTGGGATCGAGCCCACCGGCGTACAGGATGGCGAACCGGTTCGGCCCGATGTCGTACGCACGACGGGCTGCCGCTCTGGTCGGCGGGTCAGCGGGCGGGTCGATCCAGTTTGCGACGACCGTGGATCGGATGCCGCGGGTCGCGAACCACGCCCGCCGTCCCTCACCGACCGTCAGCACCACGTCGGCGAACCGGGGAAGGATGCGCTCCAGTCCACCGATCGCCGCCAGGAGCCACCCCGGGTACTTGTGGGCCTCCATGATCGAGTAGATCTCGAACGCGTCGTAGACGATCCGCGGTCGACCCGCGAACGGTGCCATGAGCACGACCGCCAGGAGCATCGGCAGGTCCACGGCATGCAGCACGTCGGGCCGATCGGCCCGGATCAGCGGCAGATATCGCGCCACCGCCCGCACCAGGTAGAGCAGCTGAGCGGCGCCACGACCGTTGTGACTGCGGACATGGACCCGCCTGACCTCGACGCCATGATCGTCCTCGACCGCCGGCAGGAGGCCCGTCCTGTCCCAGGCCAGGACCCGGACCCGGTAGCCGGCGTCGTCCAGTGCGTGGCTGATGCGCCGAACGCGCGGGTCGGGCTGGTGGCCTCGCTCGAAGACGATGTCGACGCGCGGCCGCCGCTGACCGCTCACCGACTGACCGCCTCGACGATCCGGGCGGCAACGGTCGTACGGCGTGCCCGGATGGCCTCGACCGCGGCGCGGACCGCGGCCGGCCGCTCACCATCCGACGCCAGACGCGCGACCGCGTCGGCCAGGGTCGCCGGCGTGACGTCCTCGATCGGGACCACGTAGTCGCCGAGGTCAAGTGCGTGGGCCGCCTCTGCGACCTTTCGGTCGTAGGCGACCGCGACCGAGGGCACGCCCATCAGGCCACCCAGGATCAGACCGTGTAGCCGGACGGTCAGCATGATCCTGAAGCGTCCGAGATCCGCCATCACGGAGTCCGGGTCCGGATCGGTCCATGTCTCCGGCAGCTCGCGTCCGCCACCCGCCAGTACGTCCGCCTGGACCAGCGCGACGAACGGCCGATCCTCGCCAGGATGCAGGGAGATGAGTTCGGGGCAGCGTCCCTGGGCCTGCTGATCGATGGCGACCGCAGCCAGCGCCTTGGCCAGGGCCGGTCCCCGCGCGGCGTCGCGAGGCGTCGGTCCGCGCGCCACGATCCCGAAGTCGGCCGACGCCGCGATCGAGGCG
>CAYNGM010000008.1:4601-18464 GCA_964396565.1 uncultured Anaerolineaceae bacterium
CGGTGGATCCTGGAACAGGGCCGGATCAGGGATGACGCTCACCTGAGCACCGCGATGACAACGTCGGACCCAGTCGGCGGAGGTCTCGTCGCGGACGAGGACCAGGCGGCTGGCGAGGAACCCGAGGCCCGCCAGCCAGCGCCATGGACGTCGCCGGATGGGACCGACGCCGGCCCCGATCCAGATCACCGGTCGGCCGGCCAGACGCGCCGCGAGACACCACGCCACGTAGCGCGGGATGACCGTCGCCCAGTAGTCGTTGACCAGGCCGCCTCCGCTGATCAGCAGGGCATCGACCCGGCGCAGGGCACGCCAGGCAGAGAGCGTCGGGAGGTGACGGAAGGTTCGGCGTCGTTCGGCGAGGATGAACGCGGCCACGGGCTGGAGGCCGCCTGTGAAGACCGTCTGCACGCTCACCTGGGGACCGATGAGCGCCTCGATGCCCCGCAGGATGGCCTCGTCGCCGACGTTGCCGAACCCCTGGAAGCCGACTACGGCCACCCGCGGTCCGGCCGGCTGGTCCCCCATCATGCGGCAGGGCTGCATATCGGTCTCGACATCGACTTCAATCCTACCGAGTTCGGGCACCGGCGCCCGTCTCGTGGACGATGGGACCGGCACGACACACGATCAGCGGCCGGGCTCAAGCCGCATCCCTCGACCGGCGCGACCAGGCCATGGTCGAGCGCACGATGAGCTCGACATCGCTCGGGCGGGGCACGAGCGCCCGCAACGAGGCGCCCGCGACCCAGCGGTAGCCCAGCGCGATCCCGATGGCGGTCGCGGTGTAGGCGACCAGCGACATCAGGGCTGCTCCGATGATCCCCCAGAGCGGGAGGATCACGAGGTCCCCGAGGACCATGATCACGAGGCCGAGCGCCGATGCCGCGGAGACCAGTCCGGGGTGTCCGCGACCCTTGAGGTCCCCCGCCAGCAGCCGCCCGACGGACAGCGAGACAGCCGCAAGCAGCAGGACTTGCAGGGCCGGCAGGGCAGCCGCATATTCGTCGCCGAAGATGAGCGCGAGGAGCGGTATGGCGGCCAGCCCGACCGCCAGCGCCGACAGGATGACGAGCGTGGCAACGACGCGCACCGTCCGCTCCGTGAATGCGGTGTCGCGCTGATCGCCCTGCCCAGCGACCACCGGGAACAGGAGCGTCGCGGCGGCGTTGGCGACCTGTGTCACGACCTCCGACACCCGGGTAGCGACAAGGTAGATGCCGGCCGAGGCGGCGCCAAGGATCGCGGCGACCAGCACCACGTCGAGTCGGAGGGTGAAGTACTGCAGGACATTGCCGACCTGTCCCCGGATCCCGTACCCGAGCACCTCGCCCCAGATGCGCCGGTCGTACACCGGGCGACCCCACGGGACGGCACGGCGGACCCGCCAGGCTGCGAACAGGGCGGCCGCCAGGAGCCCGGTCGCCATGCCGACCGTGTAACCGGCCGCGGTGGTCACGACGAGCAGGATGATGACCGTGCCGATCAGCGCCCCGACCGCACGGACCCCCTCGGTGACCGCATACTCCCGGCTCAGGCCAAGGCCCAACAGCTGCGACCCCGACGCCTCGACCGCCACCGTGGAGGCTGCCAGCAAGCCCGTAGCCAGCGCCGTCGCCCCGGCCAGACCCTCGACCCCGGCGAGCGAGACGCCGACTGCGGCGGCCGTCCCGACGATCGCCGCCAGGGTGATCGCCCCGGTCGCGAACCCGGCGAGAGCGGCGATGAGGCGACCCATCTCGAACCCGGCCCGGCGCATCAGGTAGATGGTGGACATCGCCATCCCGGCGTTGGCGATCAGCGCGACGATGGTGCCGATGGTCTGGGCGACACCGGCCACCCCGAATTCGGCCGGTCCGAGGATGCGCGCCGCGACCACACTGGTCAGGAACCCGGCAGCCACGCCAAGGAACCGGATCGCGGTCAACGATGCGACATCGCCCGTGAAACCGCCCCGCGGCGGCTGCGCCCCTGCGCCCGGTCCGGCGTCGCTAGCCAGGTATCAGCGCCTCGGCGAGGACGTCCGCGATCCGCTCCGCAGCATGGCCATCGCCATACAGGTCGCGACCGGCCACGGCCATCGCCTGGTGGACCGTATCGTCGAGGAGGATCCGCCGACACTCGTCGACGATGAGTCGCCGGTCCGTGCCGACCAGCCGCACCGCACCGGCCTCGAGTCCCTCGTCTCGCTCAGTCCGCTCCCGCGTGACAAGGACCGGGATCCCCAGGGTCGGGCCCTCCTCCTGGACTCCCCCTGAGTCGCTCACCGCGATGCGAGCGCGCCGGAGCAACGCCAGGAAGGTCGTGTAGGGCAAGGCGGCGGCGATGAACGCCCGTGGGTGATCGCTCAAGGCGGCAGTCACCGGCGCTCTGGCGACCGGGTTCGGGTGTGTCACGAACACCAGTCGATGATCGGGGAGATCATCCAGAACGTGACGAAGCGCCACCGCGATGGCTTCTATCCCACCGCCCCAGGACTCACGCCGATGGGCGGTGGCGAGGATGAGTGGCTGGTCGCCGACGAACGCCTCGAGGTCGGCTGACAGCTCCACGCCCTGATCGACGATGTGCCGCAGCGCGTCCACTACCGTGTTGCCGACGACGTGGACGTTCGCTTCGATCCCTTCGTGGGCGAGGTTCTGGGCCGCTCTCTCGGTCGGCGCGAAGTGCCACCTGGTGACGACGCTGATCGCTCGCCGATTCATCTCCTCCGGGAACGGCAACCCGAGGTCGTGGGAGCGCAGTCCAGCCTCGATGTGGGCGATCGGGATGTGGCGGTGGAAGGCCGCCAGGGCGGCCCCGAGAGCACTCGTCGTGTCGCCCTGGACCACGGCCGCCTGGGGTCGGTACTCATCAAGGAGCTCGCTGATGCCGCCCAGCGCACCGCCCAGAAGATGGTCCAGGGAGAGGCCCGGGCGCATCAGCTCCAGGTTCTCGTCAAGCTCGATCCCGAAGAGCCGGAGGACCTGGTCGACGACCTCCATGTGCTGTCCCGTGCCGATGACGGCGCAGGGCAACCCGATCGCGTGGAAACGCCCGATGACGGGGGCGAGCTTGATCGCCTCCGGGCGGGTGCCTAGAAATACCGCCACGAGTGGTTTGCCGGACATCACCATCAGTATGACTTCGATACCCGCCCCGGCGACGAACGTGCCGCTCCGTGCGGTGGACACACGGTACGATGTCGCGCGTGCCGACCGCGCCCAGCTCCCGCCGCCGCGGCGTCGTCATCGCCTGGATGCCAGTCAGCCAACGCAGCACGACCATCGCAGACCGGCTCGGCTTTGACCTCGTCCTCGTCGCACGGTCAGGATTCCGGCGTCCCTGGACGGCGCCGCTTGCCTATCCGATCTCGGCCGCGCGTACGATCCGGGCGATCGTGCGACTTCGACCACGCGCTGCGATCATCGCCGTGCCTCCGTTCGTCGCGCCACTCGTGGCGATGCCCTTCCTCGCGGCATTGCGGGCTCCGTTTGCCATCGATGTCCATAGCGGCGCGGTCCTCGACCGGCGCTGGCGCTGGGCGCTCGGGATCATCGGGGCGATCGGGCGGCGGTCGGTCGGCGCCGTGGTCACCATCGCGTCGCTCGAGGGTCCCCTCCGCGAGCGCGGTGTCGAGACGATGGTCATCCCGGATCCCCTGCCGCGCCTCGCGCCGGTGCCTGACACGCCCCTCTCGAAGACCGCTGGACGGCCGGTCGTGGTCGCGATCTGCGGCTGGGGATCGGACGAACCCATCGAGGAGCTCGTCGCGTCGGCGACCGGCCGAGCCTGGCAGCTGGTCCTGACCGGGCAGCCCCGACGAACGTTCGATCCACCACCGAATGTCACGCTTGCCGGATTCCTGGATCACGAGGACTACGTGGCCCGGCTCGCAGCGGCGGACGCGATCGTCGTCCTGACCGAGCGCGACGATACGCTGCTGTCGGGCGCATGGGAGGCGATAGCCCTCGGCCGCCCGCTCGTCGTGTCCGGGACCGCCGCCCTGCGCTCGACATTCGGTGAGGGCGTCGTCTACGTCGGCGGCGACGCCGAGTCGATCGGGGGCGGCATCGACCGGGTGCTCGCGGACAAGCGCGCCCCAGCGGCCGTCGCGGCACTACGCGAGCGGTTCGCCCGCGACAACGATGCGGTCCTCGGCACGCTGGCCGCGCGACTCGAACGACCGCGGATCACGTCCGCTCGTGGTCCTCAGCCCAGGTAGTGCGTCGGATCACGTCGGAGTGACGGAAAGTCGGGCGACCGCTACCCTTCGCCCCTGATGGCGCGCCCAACCCTGCGGATCCGACCGACCACGTGACGTCGGATCCACGTCGATCCACCTTGGCCGCCACGGCCTGGTGGGCAGGACCCGTCATCGCCATCGTGCTGCTTGTCGGCGTCGCGGTCCTGCTCGCGCTGGTGAGCCGGAAGACGGATGCCGAGTTCCTCGATGGTGCCGGCTCGTTCGAGGATCCGAGCCTTCCCGGCTGGACGGCCCCGCTGGGCCGCTCGATCGCCGTGGACGACGCCTTCGACGGGACCAGGGTCCTGCGGGTCACGGGCGACGGCACGGCGGCCTATCCGGGTGCAGTGTCCGGGCCGATCACCGACGTGGCGCCTGGTGCGGTCGTGGAACTGGCCGCGGCAGGACGGCGCGTGGCCGGCATCGCAGACGGCGTGTGCCGTGTCGACATGCTGCTCCGCTGGAACGTGGTCGAGACCGGCGCAGCGATGCTGCGGTTCTCGACGGCGGGCTCGTTCGTTCACGGATCCGCGTCGCTGACCGTGCCGGCGGACGGCTCCGTCGATGCTCTGCGGGTGCTCTGCTTCATCGGCTCGCCGGCACCTGCGGCGACCGAGTCGTGGGACTTCGACGCCGTCACCCTCGTCGGCCAGGCGACGAGCGCCATGCGCGCGAGCCAGGCCGCGTCGAACGGGTTCGTCCTCCTTGTCGCCACGTGGGCAGTGCTGTTCGGGCTCCTCGCCGTCCGCTTCTGGCGCCGACCGGCGGTCGTGGTGGGCGCGCTCTGCCTTTGGTTCGCGGTGCAGAACGTGATCGCGGCGCTGGCCGCACCCCAGGCGTCCGCCTGGGTCGTGGTCAGCATCGTCGTCACCAAGGAGATCCTGTACGTCGTCGCGCTCCTCATCGGCCTTGCCTTCGTGGCGCGGACAGCCGTCCGGCGCAGGTTGTCCATCCGCCAGCTGGCAGGGCGACTCCAGCCCGCGGATTGGCTGGCGATCGCGTTCATCCTCCTCGTCGGGATCGCGTTCCTGCTGAGCGGTGAGACCGTGTCGAGCCGCCTGATCAACGCCCGGCGCCTGGCCAGCCTGCCGGTGCTCTACCTTGCCGGCCGAACCCTGGTCGCGAGCCGAAGCGAGTTCTCACGCGCGAGTCTGCTGCTGGTCGGGGTCGCCGTCGTCGTCTCGGCCCTGGGTCTGATCGAGCTGCTCGTGCTCGGCGACGCGTTCTGGCGTGATCCGGTCCACGTCCTGGAGCTCCAGAGCGACACGATCTCCGGGGGTATCCAATCCGCGCTGCAGCATGCTCGCGACGGCCTGCCGCTCAACTGGTACACACACCTGATAGTCCGGATGCGCCGTCTCGTTTCGACGTTCCTCGAGCCGACGACGTTGTCCATCTTCCTGGCGCTCGCGATGACCCTGGCGCCATCCGTCCTCGTCCGTCGCGCCGGCCCATCGGTGGTCCTGCGACTGCAGCGGGGACGACCGGTCGGCCTGCGCTCGCTGCCTGCCGAGGTCCGCGGCTACCTGGGGCGATGGGATGCCCCGGCTGCCGCCGCGATGGCCGTCATGACCAGCGCGATGATCCTGACCTTCGGGAAGGGCGGCTGGATGATCGTGGCCATCGCCGGGGGCACGTGCCTCCTGTCGACGACGCGACGGACGATCGGGCGCCTCGCCGCGATCGTGGTGGCCGTGTCGATCATCGTGCTGGGCGTCGGGTCAGCGCTGCCTGGGGTCGGACCGAATATCAGGGCCCACGTGGACGGGTTGATCAGCGGTGTCGTCCAGTTGCTCATCCACCCACTCGGCACCGGACTCGGATCGACCGGCTTCTGGGGCTCGAACCTGGATGTCGGCACGGACAGTACGGCCGGCGTATTGGCGAGTCAGCTCGGTCTGCCGGGCATCGTCCTCTTCGTCGGCTGGGCCGCCCTCCTCGTCTATCGCATCCTGCCCGCGGGCACGGCCGAGGATGGGCGACGACGACGCGCGGATCCGTCCGTCCGTCGAGCGCTTGCAGGCGCCCTGCTGGGCCTGTTCGGCCTGGCCCTGGTGAGCACGTCGGCGACCGGCCTGCTCGGGAGCGCCTTCTACCTGCTGCTCGGCGGCTGGATGTACAGCCTCGCCGTCCGTGATCCGTGGCCGCACGGGGGGCGTAGGTCCGAACATCCGGTTGCGCAGCCGCGCGATGCACCACCGAAGTCCCGGCCCACGCCAGCGGACTTGGTCGAGCCGACGGCCGCCCCGGGAACCCCGGTGAGTGACGCCGTCTAGGCTCCCCGCAACTCGCCGGCCAGGGCGCGCTCGACGATCTGCTCCGCCGCGCGGCGCATGTCCCTGACGGCGATCTCGCGTCGCGCCGCTGCCACCGGTTCGAGGGGTTGCAGGGCGGCATCCAGCGCCAGCGTGAGCGCGTTCGCGAGGGTCGGGTCGTCGACCGGCACCACCGGGGTCCCGGTCCGGACCGCCAGGGCGGTGACCTTCGGCTCGTACGCCAGCGCGACCGCGGGACGATCCTCGATGAGCGCTGCTGCCAGGGCGTGGAAGCGCATCGTCAGGACCAGGTCGACGGTGGCGAGTCGATCGAGGAGCGCCGTCCAATCGATCGCGACAGCGGTGACCTTGACGACCGACCCGGGCGGCAATCTGGCGGCGAGATCCCGTCCCGGGACGATGTCGCGTGGATGGTAGAGGGGCACGATGTCGAACCGCCAGCCGGCGCTGGCATAGGGGGTCAGGGATACGGCGATGGCGTCCAGCAGCGCGGCCTGCCGAGCGATGCCGCCATCTGCGTCCCTGTGGAACCACGTCCGAAGACAGACCAGCATCGTCGGCGGTCGGTGGGCTGGTCGGTCGTGGCGGGCCAAGCCGTCAGCGCCCGGCCCGGCACCGCGGATCGGCACGCCGCCCTGGGCCAAGCCGTCAGCGGCCGGCCCGGCACCGCGGATCGGCACGCCGCCCTGGGCCGACGACGATGCCGACGACGACGCCGGTGGCGGCTCGGCGGCGAAGACAGGGTCGGCGCCGACCTCGACATCGGCGATACCCATCGAGCCGAGCAGCACCGCCGATGCCTCGTCCCGGACGGAGCGGTAGCGTGCGCTCGCAGCGACGTTGCGGACCAGCCAGCGGCCGATGCGTGTGTATAGCGGACCGACGCCGACCCCGACCAGGGTCACCGGTCTGCGCAGGAGGCGAGCCGCAAGGCAGGTGAACGCGAGATCGAGAGGGAGACGCAGACCTTCGTCCTTGAGGATCCCGCCGCCGCCGATCACCACGCGGTCGGCGTCGCGGATCGCGGCGAGGTAGGCGCGCAGTCCACGCGGCGTCAGCCACACCGCTCGACCATCAGGCACCGGGCGCCGCGTGGCGATCCGCCAGATGGACACTCCGAGTCGGGCTGCGGCGCGCTCGATCTCGGCGCGGATGGCCTCGTCACCGAGGTTGTCCATGCCGTAATAGCCGACGAGCAAGACCCGGCTGGAGCGCCTGTCCGGCTGGCCCGCAGTCACGGCGCGGCCCGATCGGCGCGGGCGGCCGACACCGGTGTGCGCCGCGCGATCGGCCTGAGGATGGCCGATCCACCCAGCAGTGCGAGCGCCACGCCCGCGCCTATGACGATGGACGCGGCAGCGCCGTACCCGCCATATGCGGCCGTGAGTACGAACTGGCAGGCTGCGGCGATCAGCGCTCCGATGACGATCGCCAGGGCCGGCCGGCGAGGATCTCCCATCCCGAACGACCACTGGGTGACCACCGAGAAGATCCCAAGCAGCGCAAGGGCCGTCGCGAGCGGGACAAGCAGGACGGCTGCTCCAGAGTAGCCGGCCGGGTAGATGGACTCGACCAGCCAGCCCCCCAGCATGGCGTATCCGATGATCGCCCCGAGCGAGGTGCCGATGGTGGCGCCAAGGGACACGATGAGATCACGCCTCGGATCCGCGGACGAAGCCGCGACACGCGGCATGAGCACCACCCCGATCGCGAACGGCACGAGGGTCATCGGCATCACCAGCGAGCGCGCCGCGGCGTAGTCCGGCAGGTCGGCCGGAGCGAGGACGCCGACGGCATAGGTGTCGAGACCGAAGATCACGCCATAGGCGGTGCCCGAGATCAGCGCCGGGATCGCGAAGCGTGAGACGTGGCGAACGACCTGGGCGCGGATGTCTCCGCGGTGTGGCAGGAGCGGCGTGACGACCCGATCGCGGAGTTCGATCACGACGATCGGGATCAGGTACACAAGCGAGTAGACGACGACGGCACTGGCCACCGAGGCGAGACCCAGCGCGGCGAGTGCGACCAGCAGGCCGAGTTGGATGGCGTTCGCCGAGATACGGTAGGCGACGAGCAGGCGGAACCGCGAAAGGCCGCGCAGCGCCGCGAAGTAGTAGGCGTCGATGGTGAGGCCGCAGATGACGATCGCCGTCAGCGGTATCGCCAGGCCAGCGTTGATCGACAGGAGGGCACCGGCACCGAGACATGCGGCCAGCAGTGGCAGCCCGCCGCCGATCGCCGCGCCGGTGACGACCCGCGGCGACCAGCGCGGATCAGCCGCCGCCAGATACCGGGTGAGGGCCGTGGGGAACCCGGTGAGTACCAGCTCGGCAACGAAGAAACCCGTGCTGATGTAGAGGAGGACCAGCCCGAAGTCCGCTCGATCGATGGTGCGACCGACGACCAGCGGAAAGAGGAAACCCAGGCCACGCGCGATGGTGTTGCCCAGCGCGACCGTGATGACGCTCGACGCCGCACCGGGAGCACGTCGACCCTGAAGCCGCGGCTGGCCATCGATCGGGACCAGCTCGAATCGCGGTGCCGGCTGCCTCGTCACGAGCGGCCGGACAGGTCGGACGGGCACGCGATGGGTCCTGACACGGCGCGATTATCGCAGCGGCATGGAGCGGGCACGTCGGTCGGGTCCGACTGCTACCCTTGGGCCCGATGCACTCGACGGCCCCCCAGCGGATCCTGGTGATCGGAGCCGGATACGTTGGGCTTGTCACCGCGGTCGGCCTTGCCTCCCTTGGCCACGAGGTCGAGGTCATCGAGAATCGCCGCGACCGCTTCGAGGCGTTGCGCGAGGGCAGGGTCCCGATCTTCGAAGCCGGCCTGCAGGACGCATTCGACGCGGTCGTCGGAGCCGGACTACTCAGGGTCAACGCAGATCCCGGCGCTTACCCCGATATCGTGATGGTCTGCGTGGGCACACCCATCGGCATCGATGGCCGCAGTGACCTGTCGCAACTCCGATCGGCCCTGCAGACCCTTCCGCCGATCCTCGACGACGTGGCTCCCGTCGTGGTGCGCAGCACTCTGCCCCCAGGCGGGACCCGACAGGCGGTCGAGTGGGCAGGGATCCCAACGTCACGGGTGTTGACGAACCCGGAGTTCCTTCGCCAGGGCACGGCACTCGAGGACTTCCTCCACCCGACACGCATCGTGATCGGGCATTTCCCCGATGCGGCCCCAGCCACCGTCGCCCAGGTCGCGTCGGTATATGAGGGCATCGACTCACCGGTCCTGGTGATGGACGTGGCCGCGGCCGAGATCGCCAAGAACGCCGCGAATGCATTTCTCGCCCTGAAGCTGTCGTTCGCCAACGAGATCGCCTCCGTGGCCGAGGAGTTCGGCACCGATGTCGACGCCATCCTCGAGTCCATCGCGCTCGATCCACGCATCGGCGGGCTGTACATGCACCCGGGCATGGGTTTTGGCGGCAGTTGCCTGCCCAAGGAACTGCGTGCCCTGGCCGTGTCAGGCATGAGTCGCGGACTGCCGATGCTCGTCACGAATGCGGCATCCCTGGCCAATGCCGCGCAACAGACGCGATTCATCAGCCGGATCGAACGACTTGTCGGTGGACGGCTCCGTGGTCAACGGATCGGGTTGCTGGGTGTCGCGTTCAAGGCCCACACGGATGACGTCCGGGATTCACCGCCGCTGGCGGTCGCCCGCGAGCTACTGGAGCGTGGGGCGGATGTGGTCGCACATGATCCACGGGCCGAGACGAACGCCCTTCGTGAACTGCCGGCGTTGCGGTTCGCGGCAGACCCTGAGACTGCGCTACGCGACGCGGACATCGGGGTATTGGGCACCGACTGGCCCATCTACCGTGACCTCGACTGGGCGCAGGTCAGATCGACCATGCGGTCACCGACCCTCATCGACGGGCGACGGGCACTTGACGGCGACCGGTTGCGAACGCTCGGGTTTCGCTTCGAGGTGATCGGGACGGCGCCGACCACATGAGTTCGACGAGACCGCCACGAGTCGTGATCCTGGTCGAGAACCTGCCGGTGCCGATGGATCGGCGAACATGGCAGGAGGCGCGCACACTGGCCGATGCCGGATGGGATGTGACGGTCATCGGACCGCGCGGGCAGGGATCGATGCGCAGGCTGCGTGATCGCATCGACGGCATCGAGGTCCTCCGCTACCCGCAGCGGGCGGCCTCGGGGCTGGCCGGATACGTCGCCGAGTACGTGCCATCGATGCTGTTCACCGCAGGCTGGCTGGCATGGACTCGCCGACGCGGGCCGATCAGGGTGATCCATGGCTGCAATCCGCCCGACCTGTTCTGGATCTTCGGGTCGATCGCCAGGATCGGTGGAGGGGCGTTCGTGTTCGACCAGCACGACGTCAATCCGGAACTGAGTCGCACGAAGTTCGGAGAGGGCGGGCCCGGACGCATCCTGCACTGGCTCACCCTGGCCATGGAGCGCGCCTCGTACCGGGCCGCGGCCGTGGTCCTGGCGCCGAATGACTCCTACGCGGCGATCGCACGACGTCGTGGCCGGTTACCCGTCGACCGGGTCGTCGTCGTGCGCAACGCACCCGACACCGCCAACTACCAGGTACTGGCTGCCGAGATCACCCCCGACCCGCTGCGGATCGGATATATCGGCGTGATGGGGTCACAGGACGGTATAGATGTCCTGATCGACGCATGGCGATCGGTGGTCGCCGAACCCGACCTCGCGTCGGCTCGGCTCGAACTGATCGGTGACGGCGAGGCGCGACCGGCGCTCGAGGGTCAGGTGGACGAGCTCGGGCTTCGTGAGTCGGTAAGGTTCCACGGATATCTTCCACCCGACGAATTCGTGCCCCTTCTCGCGGCCTGTCAGTTCACCATCAGCCCCGATCCTCCGACCGCCTTCAACGACGTGTCGACGATGGTCAAGGTGGTCGATTCGCTGGTCATCGGTCGACCTGTCGTGGCCTTCGATCTGCGCGAGACCCGCAATGTCCTGGGCGGTGCCGGCAGGCTCGTCAAGGGATCCACGGCAGCGGCGCTGGCGAGGACGATCGTCGACCTGCTGCGGAGCCCGGACGAGGTCGCGCGCCTCGCGGGCCTCGCCGCGCAGCGACCAGCGGACCTGGGGCTCGATTGGTCCAATTCCTCGGCTGCCCTCGTCGAGGCCTACGAGACCCTTCGACCACGGGCCAACGGAGATCCGACGGGCGGGCCGGGATCGCCCCGGTGGAGGGAGCGCGGCGTATGATCGCAACGCGCTCGTCGCAGTGTCGTATGCGAACCGGGTACCCATGATCCGTCGACATCTGACCACGCTTCGCCTGGGGCTGATGGCGGTCGAGTCCCTGAGCGCCTTCGGCCTGTTCCTCGTCGTCTCCGTGATCCGCCTGGGCCCAGCGTGGCAGTCGGTCTGGCGCAATGCCGGTGTCGACCCGGAGACGCTGGCCGGGATCTGGGCAGTGGTCTGGGTCCTGACCCTGTGGCTGCTTGGCCACTACCAGCTCCGGGCACGCCTGTCGTTCCGCGGGATCGTCCGCGACGTCGTGCAGGCGGCTCTGCTCATCGCGGTGGCCACCTTCAGCGCTCTCTTCCTGGTCAAGCTGCCCGATGTCAGCCGGGTCTTCCTGATCGCGCTGTTCGCGGCACAGACGGTGGTGACCCTCGGACTTCGGGTCGGGATCCTGTGGACCCTTCGCCGCCTGCGCGATCGGGGGATGTACCTCCGGCATCTGCTGATGGTCGGGACAGGCGAGCCAGCCCGCCGGTTCGCCGACCGGGTCGAGCGTCATCGTGAGCTCGGACTTCGGGTCATCGGACATCTGTCGGTCGGAGACGAGGCCAGGACCACCATCGCTGGACGAGCCGTCCTGGGATCGATCCATGACATCGAGGATGTCCTCCATGGTCGGGTGGTCGACGAGGTCGCCATCTGTCTGCCGGTGGGGGATATCGCCCTCATCGAGCCGATCGCCCGTCTCTGCGAGGAAGAGGGCAAGATCGTCAGGATCCCGGTCGACGACATCGGCCTGACGCTCGGCGGAGCCCACCTCGAGGAGTTCGACGGTGTCCCGGTCCTGTCCCTGGTGTACGGGCCCGACCGGGCCGTCGCCCTGCTCATGAAGCGCATCATCGACGTCGGAGTGGCAGCGCTCGGACTCGTGCTCTTGGCGCCGCTGTTCGCGCTCATCGGCCTGTGGATCATCGCCCTCGACGGCCGCCCGGTCATATTCCGGCAGGTCAGGGTCGGATTGCATGGCCGCCCGTTCCGTGTCGTCAAGTTCCGAACCATGGTTCCCGATGCCGAGCAGCGGCTGGCGGAGCTTGCCGAACTCAACGAGATCAAGGGCCACGCCTTCAAGGTGACCGACGACCCGCGTCAGTCCAGGACCGGCCGGATCCTGCGGGCCACCAGCCTCGACGAGCTTCCCCAGCTCTGGAACGTGCTCCGTGGCGAGATGAGCCTGGTCGGACCGCGTCCGCCACTCCCGAGCGAGGTCGAGGGTTACGACCTATGGCACCGCCGACGGCTGTCGATGAAGCCCGGGATCACCGGCCTCTGGCAGGTGGAGGCGCGTCGCGACGAGGACTTCGACCGCTGGGTCGAGCTCGATCTCGCGTATATCGATCGCTGGTCGGTCTGGCTGGACCTCAAGATCATCCTGCGGACGATCCCAGCCATGCTCCAGGGCCGTTAGCCACCCGCGACGCTCGGGCCACTGCTCGGGGGAGCGGACGCGCGAGGCAGCGGCGCTCCGATCAGGGTGAGGCCGGCCCGGCGCTCGAGGATCCGCTCGGCAGTGGCCCCACCTCGTCGTAGTAGGCGCTCCTGGCTCCGAAGATCTGGACCGATAGCTGCTTCAGCTTGCTCATCACCAGGCGGATCTTGTAGATCCCCCCGGTCTCGGCTTCCGGGATCCGCTCGGCGTATGGGCGGGTCAGGACGACTTGGCGAACATCCTCGTTGTTCACGTTCGTCGCGAGCGCGACCATCTCGTTGACACGGTCGGGCGGGAAGTTGGTCTTGATCGTGTCACCGGCGATCTCGACGAGTTCGGGGATCCTCAGGAGCATGTCGGGGGTGGTCAGCTTCTTGCGCAAGGCGAGCAGGACCTCCTGCTGACGACGCGCTCGATTGAAGTCATTGTCACCCGGTGTGTAGCGCGACCTGACGTAGGCCAGCGCCTCTTCACCATCGAGCTTGTGCTTCCCGGGCGAGAGGGTGAAGCCACGCCGACCGTCCATCCAGTCGTAGCGCGGGTCGGCGATCTGACGCTTGTTGTCGATGGTCACTCCACCGACGGCGTCGATCATCTTGCGGAAGCCGGCGAGATCCAGCTCCGCGTAGTAGTGGATCGGTGCACCCATGAGGAAACCGAGCTCCT
>CAYNGM010000009.1:0-17604 GCA_964396565.1 uncultured Anaerolineaceae bacterium
GCGCCGGCGAGGGCGAGTGTTCGATACAGCTCGGCGAAGCGCAGGTCGTAGCAGACCGTCAGGCCGACGACTATCCCGTCCACGCTCGTGCAGACCGCTTCGCTGCCCGCCGTCACGCGCGCGGACTCCGTGTCTGTCGGACCGGCATCGACCGCGACGTCGAACAGGTGGATCTTGCGGTACGTGGCGGCGACTTGACCGCTCGGGGCGACCAGCACGCTCGTGTTGTACGGGCGCTCCGGATCACCTGATGTCTCGGCGATGCTCCCGGCCAGGATCCATGCGTCGTGGCGGCGTGCCACTTCTCCGAAAGCGTCCGTGATCGTGCCGGGGATGGACTGAGCGGAGGCTCGATATCCAGCGTCCGCCCCGCGGTACTGCAGGTACTCGGGCAGTGCCACGAACCGCGCTCCACCCGCTGCCGCCTCGTCGGCAAGCGCGACCGCGCGCTCGATGTTCGCGCTGACGTCATCGCGTGCGTCGAGCTGGACGAGGGCTACGGACAGGCGCATCGTCGCATCCTACGCCGCGACGGATGCTCCGCGTCCGAGCGATCCCGGCCTCGACCGCTCGCGGATGTGTCAGCGGATGCCGGTGTCGTAGACCAGCTCGACCTGGGTCGCGACGCCGTCGATGACGGTCGCACTCTGCGCCTCGGGCGTACCCATCAGGCCATCCACCGGCCGCCCCTCCACCACGTAGCCACCGGCCGGCATCTCCACAAGCGCCGATCCGGCCTCATCGAGTGTCACCTGCGTCACCTCGGCGCCCGACATGTCATGGATCACGACGATCGCGCCCGGTACCGCCTTGGGCGCGCAGGCGGGGTCCGGCGGGTCGGTCACTACCGGGCAGGTCGGTCCTGCCACGGCGTGGATAGCAAGTCCTGTCATCCCGCTCCCGCCAGGTGACGGCCAGGCATCGGGCGGCACGGGCTCACCCGACTCCTCCTGGAGCTGGACCATCCCATCAGGACCGACCGCGTATCGCCACGTGTGCTCGCTGATGCAGCCTGCCGGACAGTCCCCCCAGCCGACACGGACGGACACCACGAACGCCCCGACCCCTGATGCCGGGGTCACCTCGAACCAGCTCGACTGGCCGATGAGGTCGGGATCCCTTGGGCCGATCCCCGTCAGTCGGGGTTCATGGGCGATGACTGCCGCGACCGCGGCCTCTGGCGTCGTCACCGGACCGACCGACGGCGACCTGCTACCGGGCTGGCCGGAGGACGTCGCCACTCCGCAGGCGGCTACCAGGGCAAGGAGGAAGGCGACGGCGGATGCGCGGAGGGCGACGCGTCGAATCGATCGGTGAAGACTCATGACGGCAGGGACGGCGAACGTCCCCGCACGGTTCCAGCCAACGTCGATCGCCGATCCGCGACCACGGACGCCACCACCGACACCGCCAGGATCCCGATGATGATGCCGAGCGACAGCGGGATGGGCAGCTTCACGACATCGGCGATGAGGATCTTGATGCCCGCGAAGGCGAGCAGCGCGGCGAGCCCGGGCTTGAGATAGCGGAAGCGATCGATCGCACCGGGCAGCAGGAAGTACAGCGAGCGCAGACCCAGGATCGCGAACGCGTTCGAACTCAGGATGAGGAACGTGTCCGTGGTCACGGAGAAGATGGCCGGCACGGAGTCGATAGCGAACAGGATGTCGCTCGACTCGACCACGACCAGGACGGCAAGGAGCGGCGTGGCAAGGCGACGTCCGGCCTCGGTCACGACGAACCGCTGGCCCCGGTAACCGTCGGTCACCGGGACGAACCGTCGGAACAGCCGAAGGAACGGGTTCCGGTCAACGTCCATGCCGTGGTCGTCGCGGTGCTTCCACATCCGGTAGGCAGTCACCAGGAGCAGGATCCCGAAGCCGTACAGGACCCAGTGGAAGTTCTCGACCAGCGTCGACCCAAGACCGATGAAGATGGCCCGAAAGACGATCGCCCCAAGGATCCCGTAGAACAGGACCCGATGCTGATACGGGACCGGGACCGCGAACGACGCGAAGATGATCGCGAAGACGAAGACGTTGTCGACCGACAGGCTCAGCTCCAGCAGGTAGCCGGCGAGATAGGCGGAGCCGTCATCGGTGCCGCGGACGGCGAACACGAGTGCACCGAACAACAGTCCGAGCCCGATGTAGGCGGCGCTGCCGATGGCGGCCTCGCGGAACGTCGGGGCATGCGCCCGGCGGCTGACGATGAGCAGGTCGAACGCGAGGACCGCGGCGATCGTCGCGCCGAACACGATCCACAGGATGTTCTGGATATCCAACGGCCAGGGCCTCCGGGTGACACACGGGGGTCAGGCCGAGGGTCTCCGCCGAACGGACCGTCGCGGTCCGATCGATGCCAGCGGATCCCGCGACGAGCGGGAACGTGATGACGCCGGCATCCGGGTGGGGTACTCCCCCTCGGGTCATGGCATCCTACCAGCGAATGCGGCCAACGACATCCGGGGAGATACGGTGACCATCGACTTCTCGCGGTTCGACGCCCTCACGTTCGACTGCTACGGCACGTTGATCGACTGGGAGAGGGGGCTGACCGAAGCGTTTCGACCGATCCTGGCCGCTCACGGCGTGACCACCGACGACGAGGACGTCCTCACGCGCTATGCCCGTCACGAGGCCGCCGCCGAGTCCGGGGCTTATCTGACCTACCGCGAGGTCCTGACCATCGGTCTGCGCGGTGTCGCCGCTGAACTGGGTTTCGAGCCGACGCCGGACGAGGTCGAGCGCTTCTCCGGGTCGGTCGTGGACTGGCCGGCCTTCCCCGACTCCCACACGGCACTCGTCGCGCTCAAGCAGCGCTTCCGCCTGGGCGTCATCACGAACTGCGACGACGACCTGTTCGCGGCATCGAATGCACGTCTCGGGGTCGACTTCGACTGGGTCGTGACCGCGCAGCAGGCACGCTCATACAAGCCGTTCGAGCACAACTTCCAGCTGGCGTTCGAACGCCTGGGACTGCCACGCGAGCGGATCCTGCACGTCGCGCAGAGCCTGTTCCACGATCACGTGCCGGCCAAGCGACTGGGCATGACGACCGTCTGGATCGATCGTCGCCACGGCCGCGACGGGTCCGGCGCGACACCACCCGTGGCCGGCGCCGCGCCGGATGCCCGCTACGAGGACATGGCCTCGTTCGCGGCCGACGCGACAGCCCCCGGTTCGTAGCTCCCCATCGCTCCCTCACGGATACAGGCCGCGGACGTCGGTTGCGTCGGCCACCCGCTTGACTGCAAGCAGGTAGGCGGCGGTCCGCATGTCCACTCGTTCGGAGTCGGCCATCCCGACGACTTCGCCGAAGGACTGGTCCATGATCTCGCGCAGCTTGTTGCCGACGACGGACTCGCTCCAGCGATCGCGGCTGAGACCCTGGACCCACTCGAAGTAGGACACCGTCACACCGCCGGCGTTGCACAGGACATCGGGGATCACGAAGACCCCGTTGCGGTCCAGGATCACATCGGCATCCGGCGTGGTCGGGCCGTTGGCGCCCTCGGCCAGGATCCTGGCCTTGATCCGCTCGGCGTTACGCCCGGTGATCTGGTTCTCGAGGGCGGCCGGGATGAGGATGTCCACCTCGAGTTCGAGGAGTTCGGCGTTGTCTATCGGGGTGGTCCCCTTGAGCCCGGCGACCGTGCCGTGCTCGCGCAACCTCTTCTTCAGGACGGCCGGGTCGAGACCCGCCTCGTTGCGGACCCCGCCACCCACGTCGGTGACGGCGACGATCTTCGCCCCCGCCTCGTGGACGAACCGGGCTGCCGCCTCGCCGACGTTGCCAAAGCCCTGAACGGCGACCGTGGCGCCCTTGAGGTCGATGCCCAGGTGGCGACACGCGTTCTCGATGCTGAAGACCACGCCTCGTCCGGTCGCATCGGCACGGCCGCGCGATCCACCGAGGCTGATGGGCTTCCCGGTGACGACGCCAGGAACGGTGTGACCGGCGTGCATGGAGTAGGTATCCATCATCCACGCCATGACCTGGGCGTTGGTGTTGACGTCCGGGGCCGGGATGTCGCGCTCGGGGCCGATGAGGACGCTGATCTCGGTCGTGAACCGCCTCGTCAGCGCCTCGATCTCCTTCTGCGAATACTGGCGCGGGT
This sequence comes from uncultured Anaerolineaceae bacterium, assembly GCA_964396565.1. Lineage (GTDB taxonomy): Bacteria > Chloroflexota > Limnocylindria > Limnocylindrales > CSP1-4 > SPCO01. The sequence continues at coordinate 4,121 of CAYNGM010000009.1, forward strand.
CGACCACGACCCCGCCCTTGCCGCCGCCATACGGCAGATCGACCACCGCACACTTCCAGGTCATCCACATCGCGAGGGCCTTGACCTCGTCGAGGGTCACGTCCTGGTGATAGCGGATCCCACCCTTGGCTGGGCCGCGTCCCACGTTGTGCTGGACCCGGTAGCCGTGGAAGACCTTGACCGTGCCGTCGTCGAGGTGGACCGGGAAGGTGACCTCGAGAGAACGGCGCGGCTCGCGCAGCACGGCTCGCAGGCCAGGATCGAGACCGAGTCTATCGGCGGCCAGATCGAACTGGTGCTGGGCGACCTTCCATGGGTTGATCTCGTGGACGGCCGCAGCCTGGGCGGCCGCATCGACGGCGGCAGGAGCCTCGGTCACGGGGTCGGCGCCCGTTCGAAGCGACATGGCGATCGGTCTCCTGGTTGCGAGAAGGTTGTGGTGTGCCCATTGTCCCGCAACGCCACCGCCGCTGCACACGTCGGTCTTGTTCACAAGACCGAGCCGAGGCGGAGAGATCCGAGCACGGTCGCCATGATCCCGGCCGCGCCGACATAGCTCAGTGGTAGAGCAGCACTGCCTCGATCGGCCTCGGTCGCCTGGCGCCCGCTCCTCACTCGTGAAGGGCGTCGGAAGGACGGACATTGGCATGGGCACGGAGCTTGTGGTCGCGTGTGGGCGAGTAGTCGTGCTTGGGCAACATCGGGATCGAACCAGGTCGGTGACCTATGATCGCGGCCAGTTCCGCAACAATCCATGCCGGCCTCGGCGCACGACGGGCGAAGGTCTTGCGCAATGTATAGGACGAGAAGTCGGAGTCTCCGCTCGCCTGCCCGAGGAGACCGCGCGCCTCCATGACCGGCTTGAGGTCCTTCGCCGGCTGAACCTCCCCGACACCCTTGCGGAGATCGTGGAGATCAAGGAAGAGCGACTCGTCGCGGGACGTGGGTCGCGGGCGGACGCGCAGGTAGTCCTCGATGAACTCGATCCTGCGCTGCCCGAGAGGCACGTATCGCTCCCGCTGCCCCTTCCCCATGATCGCTACCTCTCCTGGGTCGCAGAACACGTCGCACACGCGGATGGTGACGACCTCCGCCGGGCGCGCTCCGTTGTCCAGGGTGATGTTGGCCATCGCCCGGAGACGCAGGTGGCCGCTCTCGTTCACAGCCACGCTGTTACACCAACTATGGGGACATGACCTGGTGGTTCCGTGGATTCGCGCTGCCGGCCGAGGGTTCTGCCCACTTCCGAGTCAGACGCCATGGTAGTCTGCTGAACGGACCTACATCCGAACCGACGGAGGTTCACGTGCATGGGTTCAAATCTCGAGCAAGGGCAGTTACAAGCATCGCCTGCGCCGTTCTGCTGCTCACGGGTACGAGCGCAGCGACAGCAAGCGACGAGCATGAAACAACGGTCCTGTCGCCGAGCGTTGATCCACACCCTGACCTGATCGCGATCGCGGACGCGAGGGGATGGACTCTGGACGAGGCCGCAGCGCAGCAGCGGGCCGCTGACGCCGTGGGCGCCGTGGCGACCAAGGTTTCCATCGCTCACCCTGAGGTGTTCGTTGGATCCGCCGTTGCAGATAATCCTGGGGGAGTGCCCACGCTCTACATCAAGGGGGAAGTCAGCTCGAGCATCCTTGAATTGCTCGAGGCAACGGACATTGACATCGCACTCGCGGACAACCAGCCGTTCTCCTTCGACGAGCTCGAGGAGAGGAAGGTCCGGGTGCACCGAGCGCTCGAGGCTCTCGGTTATCGGAATGTCGTGACGAGGGTCAACATCGCCGGACGCGGCGTGATCCCGGCGGCAGTTGCAACCGAGCCCGGGCTACCGACCCAACCTGCCGAGATCCTCGCGGCCATGCCTGAGGACCTCCGGGCCAGCATCGAGCTCTCTGTCGAGGACCCGACAGGCTTCCGTGACACCACATCGTTTGGCGGGATGTGGGTTCGCGATGACGGAGCCAATGAGTGCACGAGCGGCTACACCGTCCGCAGCCTCACAACCGGCGCGTTCGGAATCACGACGGCTGGCCACTGTGGCGGCATCAATCGGATCAGCCACCCTGGCCACGGAGTACACACGACAGACAACCAGCAACAGCATCGCGGAGACTATGGGGACGTCGAGTGGCACACGACGAATGTCGGCGAGGAGGCGACGTTCTACGCTGAGACCACGACGATCCGCCCCGTCCTGTACCTGGAAGCGCGAGCCTCCATCTCAGTCGGCGAGCAGGTGTGCCAGTACGGTCGGGCATCGGACTTCCGTGACTGCGATTATGACGTCCATGATGTGTCGATCGCTTGCACCTTGAGCGGCGTGTACAACAACCGTCTCGTCCAGATGACCGGAATCACGTCGACATTCGGTGACAGCGGCGGACCATGGTTCCGCGACTACCGCGTCTTTGGCTCCCAAAAGGGCTGGTGTGGTAGCAGGGACGCTTGGTCGGTTGCCGATCTCTACGACGAGGCGCTCGATGTCCACGTTGTCATCTACGAATGAGGCCGAGCCGCTTGAGCCCATCGTTGCTCATGCGGGTCGGTGGCTAGGGCGTGCAGATCCTCAGACGATGTAGAGGCTTGATCCGTTTCCCCAAGCCCAGATCACTCCTTCTGGTACTCGCGGCGGTGGCCGTCGTCGGCTGTGGGATTCCAGGAGGATCGACCGGGATCGCGTCGCCGACGCCTACCCCGGGCACGTCCGGCCTGCCGTCGGCAGCCACACCCGCGAGTACGGAGACAACGACCGATCCATGGGGACCGCTCGCGGTTGTCCCGCCGACCGGAGGTGTCGACCTGTCGCGATCCGAGGGGACGCTGCGAATCACGGACGCCTGCGTCCTTCTGGAATCCGGGGCCGAACGGACCTTGCTCATGTGGCCTGCGGACCGAACGCGATGGAGCGCCGACACGAGGACGATCGGCTACCTGAATCTCGATGGCGGCGCCATCATGATCGAGGACGGGGAGTTCACGACCGTCGGAGGCAGTGGTGAAAGCCTCGAGGAGAGCGGGCTCACTGCAGAAGCATTCGTCGCCCGCACTCCGTGGGTCAAGCCGCCTGCGATGAGTTGTCCATATAGCTCCTACTGGATGGTGGGCGCCATCGAGCCTTGAACTTTGACCTTTGACAACCTGTCGCAGATCGCGGCTGGCACGCCCGATCGATCCATCCGGCTGGCGACGCGCCTGTGAGTCACGCCCGTGGACGAATGTGCGGTGATCGGCCCTGCAATACCAGTGTGGTATGACTGACCGACTTCACGAAATCCGTGAACTGATCGAGAAACTTCACGGTCAGTAGTGCATCAGGGCAAGGGCTGAACGTGGACCGGGCTGGTAGACTCTCGGCCACGCCGACATAGCTCAGTGGTAGAGCAGCTGTTTCGTAAGTCTCCCGCCGTCTGCGCAGTGCTACAAGCGTGGAAGCCCGATACAAACGGGCACAGTTATCAGCTATTCGCGCAGGACCCCTGACCGCCGTGGACGGCCGCTACGGCCCGTTTCCGCCTCGAGCCGACCCCCGATACCTGAAATCGTCCCACAAATCGGATGTCAGGTCCATCGTCCGCGACCCGAACCTGGCCGTCGAGAATGATCGTCCGGCGTGTCGGGTCGGAGACCTCCTTGACGATGGTCGATGGGGTTGCCATCGGTGCCCCCAGGTGGTAGGCGAAGCCTTACAATTGCTGATTCCGCCGGTTTCACGCTCAGTAGAGCTGATGACTGCGGCTCTCACTGATCCGGCGCACGCTCGCCGTGGGGAGGGTATGGCTGACGCCCACTTAATGCGAACCCGAGTGATCGAACAGGTGCACGATCCGGTTCGCGAGCTCGTTGTTCCTCGTTCCGCTCCACGGTGCGGCAAAGCTGTCGCTCCGGCTTACGGCGTCGGCGAGGCGGCCGGACTCGGGCACGCACCCACCTCCTCGGCCTTTGGATCGGTGTCCTGTGGCCATTCGGGCACGAGCGTCGCAGTCGGCCCGTTGTCGATCTGGATCAGGCGGCCGGACTTGGTGAATCCGAAGAAGTTGCCAATCGACTCGCACGACTCGGTCAGCACCTCAATCCCGTTGATCTCTTTATCGTCGGCGAATCCCTGGATCGCGATCACTAGGCGGGACGAGGCGGGCAGTTCGACGACGGTATAGGCGATCTCGGCACCCGCTTCGGATCGAACGGTGCTCTTGATCCGCGCAAGGACGGCGACGTCCGAGCGGTTGTCGGCGACGAACGAGCCTCCACGGTCAACGAAACCAATCTCGCAGCCAACAAGGGTAAGACCCAAGGCCATCCCGGCCAGGACCGCACTCGCACGACGTTCAGGGATCCAAACTGGACCGGGCCGCCCAAGGTTCACGGGCCATCCTCGGTCGGGACCGTGAGCACGGCCTGGAAGAACGTCGCGTTCACAGACCAGTGTTGGTATTGCCATCCTGGAAGGCTCTTGACGGCGATGGTGTTCGCGCGCGATCGGAGGAACGCCTTCGGGACCGTCGTGGCACTTTCCTATTCGCTCTGATTAGTGGAGGTTCGGCTCGTTGGATCCCGGGAGACAGCGTCGTTCTCGACGATCAACTCACGCCTGACGATCAACTGACGCCGGCGGACTCCTTCTACTGTCTTGGGTCCCAGCCGATCCCGGAATACACGACTTCGTTCTCCGGCCCAACGAGATCCCACTCGAGTCCTTCGACTCCGACGGTGGCGGGAACCACGATTACCCAAGCACCCGTCTCGGGGTTGACCACCTCCGCGCGAGCAGCGGGATTGGTGACCACGACACTCTCGATTGGCCCTTGGCCAGCACCGAACAGGTACTCGTATCGAACGACGCCCTGATCGTCGAGTTCAGTGCTGCTGCGCGCGTCTCCCATGAGGCCACCGTTGACGCTCGGACGCTCCCCTATCCACTCCTTGCGATCCGAGCCACCGAAGCGATGAGGAGTGAAGATGAGGAGTACGGGCTTTCCATCCTGGATGTTGATCGCGACCTGAGTCGTATCGTCCACGTCCATGAGCGAATCGAGCGGGAGCCCGAGGGTCCCCATTTGTTCCTCGGTCGAAGGCGGTCCTTGATCGACGCACGCGACCGCGGAAAGGCCGAGGAGTACGCTCAACGTCATGGTCAGTCCAACGCGACGAGAGAACATTGGCGTTAGTTCGAACCCCTCGTCTACTCGGTGGGGATCGAGAGCACGGCCTGGAAGAACGTCGGGTTCACAGACCACGTGTTCGTATTGCCATCCTGGAAGACCTTGACGGCGATGGTGTTCGTGCCCGACTGCAGGAACGCCTGCGGAACCGTCGTGGTGATCACCGTCGACCACGTGCCGCTGTGGTTGGTCAGCTGCTGGCCGTTGATCCAGATCGACGCCCAGTTGTCGACGTTCCACTGCAGCGTTCCATCGCCGGCGACATCGCCGTCGATGGTGAACTCGAGCCGGGCGATCCAGACCTCACTCGTCAGGTGTCCGGTCGCCCGTCCGGTCGAGGACAGCCAGTCGGGATCGTACGGGTAGCTGATGTCCACCCACGAGTAGTACGGATCCGGGGGGATGTAGGCGGCCGACCAGGCCGAGTCGTCGAACCCGTTCACGGACCAGTTCGCGGGCTCGGGGTTCGTCGTTCCGCCCGACCACGAGAGCTCGAGCGTCTTCCACTGATCGTCGGTCATCACGACGGTCTTGCGGTCGAACCTTGCCGTCCACTGAATCGTCTCATCACCATCGTACGGATGGGTGCTCGAGAAGATCACGACGGCGTGCCGGCAGTCGGGTGAAAGCGGGACCGAGATTGAGCCAGTTCCGTCCGTCTCGATAGTCAGTGGCGACTCCACGCATACGTCGAACGATCTCGGGTTCGGGGGAACAGCAGGTGGGTAGTCAACCACCAACACTTGGGCACTCAGGTCATCTCGTGCGATCCCTTCGACCTCGATCAAGAATTCGCCGAAGACCCCGCTCTGACTTGGTGCGAGCTCGAGATAGCTGGCGCCGCCAGGCTCGACATGCGCTTGGCCACTCTGAGCAACCCCGTCCTGAAGCGTACGCGTGTCACGAGCCGGACGGGGAGGCGCAAGGGCGTCGCCTTCGGTTCGCTGGTCATCGTCGAGCCTCTGCGCCCACACTGATTCAACGTCTGAGCTGCCGGGTGCAACAGCGTCGTCGTAATCGAGGAAGTACGTAGCTCGCCAGAACTCGGGCAGCAGTTGCGTGTAGGTCGTGCCGTGACTCACGACGACCGAATCGATCGCCTCGATCGGATCCTTGTTCTGCTCGATGAGCTCGTACACCTCCTTGATCACCGCGGGGTTGGATGCCGCCCCAGGTTCCAGCGCCTCAACGAGATACTCCTGGAAGATCCAGGCGCCGTACTGTCGGCCCCCGAGTGCGCCGTCGAAGTGGTTCAGGCGCCTGTTCGGGTCTCCGAGGAAGTTCGCAAGGCTCTTTGTGTACGTTCCATTCTCGACAGGCTTGCCCGCTCGGTCGACGTAGCCGGCTGCCCAGTCGGCCGTCGATTCGGACAGCCACCTCAGACTTGGAATGCGCTCGACGCCGGCCACGATCGGGTTCAAGAGGATCCATAGGAGGGTCTGCGGACCGGCGTACTGCGACTGGAACACGTGGAATGTTTCGTGGTGCGCAAGGTACTTCGGTTGCCCCACGGCTGGTGCCATCTCGATCGGCTGGACCGAGTCAAGGAAACCGCCGGCCCCGATGCCGAAGGGCATGACCTGCCCGCATTCGCCGCAATCAAGATGGTGGATGATGACCGGCACTTGGCCTTCCCAGTCCGTTGGCCAGAGCAGCTGGTTCGCATAGACGTCGTATGCATCTTCGACACCGATCGCGTACTGCGCGATGATGTCGGGCACGCCATTCACAGGCGGGGACACAACTGAGTCCTCGGCGTAGATTCCGGTGCCGTCGATGACGTAGCGAATGACGAAGTTCTGGTTGGCGGTTTCATGCGTGCAGTCGAACTTCGTCCCGATGATCGGACCGGGCACGATCCCACCTTGCCGCGTTTCGACGAAGTCACACGGGTCGGTGATCCCAGGCGGCTGCGCGGCAACCTTGGTCACCGGCAGCAGCGTGTCGAGGTAGAAGGTGCCTCGAAGTGGCTGACCCAGGAAGGCGTTGACCGCGTCCTGCGTCTGCTGCGAGAGACTGCCCCATTGCGCCAGGTACTCGTCGAGCTGGGCTTCGTCGCCCGCGCCGACGGATGTCGCCTGATACCGCTCCGGAAGGACGAGCGGGGAGCCGACTCCGACGGCGTACACGCCGTTGAGCGCGTACTCGTCGACGGTGATTCGGTTCGTAGCCAGATCGGCTTCGAGGCGCTCGACCGACGACAGCGTGTTGTCGACGATCGCGCTGACCGCGGTACTCGTCACGAAACCGCCGGCAGCAAGGTTCGCCCGCGCCTCGAAGACGTGGCTTCCGCCAGTGGTCGTCGTCGTGTCCCAGGTGGCCTCGAACGGCTGGCCCGACGCCGTGCCGACGACGAGACCATCGACGAGGAATTCCACGCTGGCCACGGGGTCACCGACCGTCTCAGCTGAGAGGGTCTCCTCTTCGAACAGCAGGCCATCGGGCGCGGGCCAGAGCAGCCAGACCTCGGCAGGCACGACGGTCACAACGAGCGGGACGGATGGCGGGCCGGAGTTGCCAGCCGCATCGGTGGCAACCGCGGTAAGGGAGTGCACTCCGTCCGCCAGCGAGCTGCTAGCAATCGACCACGTGCCGCCGACGGCGCTCGTGGTACCGAGGCTCGTCGATACCTCGAACAGGGTCACGAGCGTGTCGCCCTCGGCGGTGCCGGTCAGTGTCGGCGTGTCGTCAGTGGTCCGGTCGTCGGTGTTGGAACCGCCGGTATCAGACGCTGGGTCAAGGTCCGGCGTCGGCGGCGCGGCCGGAGCCACCGTGTCGATCGTCACCGGGAGTGCCGCGGACGGTGCCGATGTGTTGTTCGAAGCGTCGGTCGAGGTCGCGGTGATCGAACGGATTCCGTCGACCAGGGCGGACGTCGTCACCGTCCACGCACCCGAGCCGTCGGCGAGGGTCGATCCCTTGAAGACGCCGTCCACATAGAGGTTGACCGTGCTGCCGGCCTCGGCCGTGCCGGTGAAGGTCGGGGTTGTGTCGTTAGTAATGTCGTCCGTCGACGAGATGCCCGAATCGGACGCGGCGTCGAGATCGGGCACGCTCGGCGGGTTCGGTGCCGTTGTATCGGTGTTCAGCGTGATGGTGTCGGAGACCGTCGTCGACCGCCCGGCGACATCGGTGACTCGGTACCAGACCGTTTTCAGCCCGTCGCCAGCGGTCAGCGTCCAAGCGGGCGCGGAGCCCGACACCGGCGTGAACGAGATGTTGTCGTTTGAAGCAGCGGTGGTCGCGACTCCGGAGGTCGCGTCGGAAGAGGTGACGTTGAGGGTGACGTTGGCCGAGGCGGTTGTCGACGCCCCGTTGTTGATGGCTATCGAACCTGACGGATTGACCGCGTCGAGGCCAATCGTGTCGGACACCGTCGTCGAGCGGCCGGCCGCGTCGGTGACCCGGAACCAGACGGTCTTCGTGCCGTTCGCGCTTGTCAGCGTCCATGACGGGGTCGAACCCGAGACGGCGGTGTAGGTGGCATTGTCGTTCGAGGCCTGCGTCGTCGCGACGCCCGAGGTCGCGTCCGACGCCGAGACATTCAACGTCACTGCAGTCGAGGTCGTCCAGGCTGCCCCGTTCGCGACGCTGATCGAAGCGATCGGGTTGATCGTATCGAGGACGATCGTGTCCGAGTAGGTCGTGCTGATACGGCCGGCGTTGTCCTTGACCTGGTAGTTGACGGTCTTGGTCCCGTCGCCGGTGGTGAGCGTCCAGGCCTTGGTGGCGGCGACCGCCTGCCAGCCCGACCAGGCACTGCTCTCGTTCTGGAACTGCATCTGATAGGGACCGGAGCCCGTGTCCGCATAGGTCAGGTTGAGGGTGACCGCGGTGCTCGTGGCGTAGGCCGCGCCGCCGGCGATCGAGATCGAGCCGGTCGGGTTGATCGTGTCGAGCACGATCGTGTCCGAGTAGGTCGTGCTGACGTTGCCATTGAGATCGCGGAACTGTGCACGGACCGTCTTCGTACCGTCGCCCGTGGCGAGGGTCCAGGCCTTGCTCGTCGCGTACGTTTCCCAGGTTGACCAGGTCGTGCCATCGTTGCTGAAGCGCATGGCGTCGAGCCCGGCGACCGCGTCCGTGGCGGACAAGGTGAGGGTGACCGCGGTCGTGGTCGCGTAGGCGGCACCGGCGTTGATCGTGATCGACCCGGTCGGGGCCGTGCTGTCGTAGGTCACGGTTTGGCTGGTGCCCGTCCCGTCGAGCGTGATCGGGTCGCAGTTCGACGTATCGGGCCGGTTCGCCGTTGAGCCCGAACTGAACGAGGCGCCGGTCTTCACCGGTTCCGCGCCGTGGTACGTGTCGCAGTCGGAGTGGGCGAAGCTGAAGTCGCCGATGCTGTTGTGGTTGACATCGGCCTGGTAAACACCCTGCGGGCTGAGCGTCACCGCCATCGCGTACTCGGCGTCGCTGTCGGCACAGTCCGATGTGCTGTTCGCCTTGAGGTAGTCGGTCGATCCCACCACCCAGTTGCAGGCCACGGTCGTCGAGTTGATCAGGTTGCCCCAGTTGAACGTGCCGCTCGACGACCCGGTGTTCCAGGCGATCGCCGAGTAGCGGACCGAGGCCGTGCAGCTCCAGGCCTGGTCGACGTCGCTGATGTAGCCGTAGACGGTGCTGCTCGTGATCCGACTGACCGCGGTCGTCGAACCGGACGAGGCGGTCAGGCGGCCGGTGAACAGTGGATTCGTGGCGCAGGTGACCGCGAGCGCGGTCAGCGGCTGGAAGACCGCGGGCCGCTCGACCGGCAGGTCGACCATCGCCGGCGCGGCCTGGATGCCGAGCCCGGTCGTGACCAGGGCGATCGACAGGAGGATCGGGCGGAGGAGGCGGTGGGTGCTGGTCGTGGGCGTCATAGCGACTACTCCTCGACCTTCGTCGTCGCGGGGTCCCACGTCGGGACGGGGTCGGGGAGCGGACCCGGGGCATCGTCGTAGCGGAGGACGATGACGGTATCGACGACGAGGTCGAAGTCGGTCATCGTGGTGTTGAGCGCGACCGCGTGGATCCGCGCGAGGCGGCCCTGCTCATCCAACGCGAACTCGATCGGCGCGATGAGGTCGGTATAGGCCACGCCCTTCGCGGCGACGAGCCCCGGGATGTCTACCTCGCGGCCGGTCGCCGCGATCTGTGGCAGCGTCTTGTCGCCGACGACGACGCCATCTTTGGCGGTCGCGTCGTTGGCGTTGCGGAGCAGCTGCGGGAGGAGCGTGGCTGTCTCTGGATCGAGGCCGATCCCCGGCAGGACGTCGGCCTGGTACCAGCCGTCGCGGTCGTTGCGCCAGCTCACCCCGTCCCTGACGAGGGCGCTGCGGCGGAGTTCGGCCTTCTCGAAGTCGGGCTTCTCGCCCGGGTTCGGACCGACCCGGAGTTCGCTCCAGAATCCCGCGGGGGTGACTGTCCCGCGCTCGATCAGCGAATAGAAGAGGTACTCGTCGGCCTTGCGGAGGGTCCTCAATGGGTCGGCCGGGTCGGGCGCGTCGATCTTGGGACCACCTGGCTTGGCCATGATCGTCGAGGTCTGGACGATCTCGAAGACGTAGCCTGCGCCGCCCTTGGCCGTCGCGGCCTCGAGCTTCGACGCGGCGGCAGCCTTCGCGTCATCGGGTGTCAAGGACTCGGCGCCGACGACGATCATGTCGGGCGACGGGTCGAGAACGGCGTCGACTGCTCCAGCTCGGACGAGGGCGATGCCGCCGATCGAAGCGACTACAACGAGCGGGATGACGAGCGCGAGCAGCGACGTGACGCGGTCACGAAGCCTCGCAACGGGCTGGCGTGGAAGTCGTGACTCTGAGCCTCGGCGCGCTTGCACACGACGGACTTTCGAGGGGGCGACCCGCTCGTTGGCACCCATGAGCCCACTCCTCACCGGACGACTCTTCGCAGCAACCAATCACGGCCGGTCCGCGCCGGTCCGCGCCGGTCCGCGCCATCGAAGGGGGCCACACGATCAAGGCGGCATGGCCGCGGGCCTAGCTCACGGGCATTCCCTCCAACCCGTGACGGCCGCACTCAACGCGTGCGGTGCCAAGGTGGCGCGTCCCGGGACCCGGCGTCAATAGGGAAGATGACCCAGGACGCCCCTGACGATCGCAGTCTCTGCGGTCGTCGCGAACCTCGACGAGGGCGTCGATCCGTGAGCTGGCCGAGACTGATCTGACCCGTCTCCCGAGCCATCGCGGAGGCCACCGATTGGGACCAGCGTTCGGTTGGGGAACTCGGTCGACGCGGCTGGTCCCGCTCGGTTCCCCACAGTTATCAGCTATTCGAGCGCTGTGCTAATGAATCGAGCACGATCACCGCGGACGCCGCCTGAGCACGTTTGGCAGGTGACTTTTCAGCATCGGCTATTCTTGATCGGCGCCGACATAGCTCAGCGGTAGAGCAGCTGTTTCGTAAGTCTCTGGCCGTCTGCGCAGTGCTACAAGCGTGGCGGGCCGATACAAACGGGCACACTTATCAGCTATTCGCGTCGGGAGCCTCCTGGCGATAGACGGACGCTGCGACCCGATCGTCCCCGAGCTGACCTAGATGACCTGAATCTGGGTGCCATTCATCGCGCTCCACGCTCGGTTCAGCGGGCCTCTCCCTCTGTCGGCATTGCTGCCTCGCTTGCCCTCGGGCGATACTTATCGGCTCTTCCACGCTCGGAACCGGCAGAATCATCAGCTCTAAGAGACCGGTCGCCTTCAGTCCGTATCAGCCTCGGCACGGCGACGTGATTGGCGGGTCAGGTGGCTGAGTCGCGCAAGTCGAGCGTAGTGAGCTCGGCGGGCCGCCTCGGCACGGCGGAGTCGCTCGGCAAGGGGCAGCTTCCTGTCGGGATCGACCAGCCGCTCGAACGAACTCGCGAAGGTCGCCCGTGCTTTCGCCGTCGTCTGCCGAGGGTCGTACCGAGCGTGCAGGCTAAAGGCGGCGACCCGCGCCCGGAGCGCCCGCTCGCGAGGGTCACGCTCTTTCCTCATCGGCTCGCCGCCGCTTTCCCGGCTGGACCGGGGCCGGCCGCCAATCTTTCGGATTCTGAAACATTCGAAAGATTCGCCTGGCGACGCCGGATGTAGGCGCGGAACATCGGCAGGGCGAAGTCGTAGGTGCCGCGCGTGGCGCGGTAAACGAGGCCACGCTCGACGAGCCGGCGGACCACCAGGTCGAGGCTCGCGACCTCGCCAACGTGCGGCCGCAGGCGCGTCAGTCGGATCTGACCCGGCTCGCGAGCCATCGCCTCGAGAACACGCTGCTCGGTCGGGCTCGCGCCCTCGAACCGGTCCTCGAAGAAGGCGAGGTCGAGCTCGTGCAGGAGTGCCGGCTCGACCGCTCGATAGTCCGCCGCCGAGACGTCAGGAGTCGTGATGCTCCGGCATAGATAGGCGCCGACAAACTGCAGGAAGTACGGGTAGCCGCCCGTCGACTCGACGATCTCACCGATCAACGACAGCGCGAACGACCGGTCGCTGCCAGCCAGCGGGATGCCGAGGGCGTCCCACGCGTCGCCCCGCTCGAGGTTCCCGACCACGGCGTGGCGGAACATCCGCTCCGCGTAGGTGCGAGCCCGCTTGAGGTTGAGGCTCAGGGTCGGGAGACCGGACAGGATGACCCGGACGCGGGGCGTCTCTCGCTGAACCGATGCCATGGCGGCGAGGAAGCCCGATAGCGGGAACCGCTCGCGCGGCCGATCGTCGGCGAGGATGTGGCCCTCGTCATAGAGCAGAAGCGCGCCGGGCCGGTCGGAGTCGGCGATCGCGCCGTCCAGGGCTGCCACGGATGCACGCATTCGATCGGCCGGACCCGACGGCCGACCCTCAAAGGCTGGCTCATAGCCGACCTCTCCAACCGTGATCCGTCGTGGGCGAAGCTGGCGGACGCCTCCCTCAATCGCCTGGCTCACGCCGGCGAGCGGTGAAACCCGTCGCATCAGGGCGTCACAGTCTTCATCGATCGCCTCGGCGAGCCAGGTGTCGTCGCGATGGCGATCGCCGAGCTCGCGCTGGAGGGTGGGCCAGCCGGCCCGCTCGGCGCGGGCCGCGAATTCGGAGAGCAGGACTGTCTTCCCCGTGCCGCGCAGGCCGGTCAGCGTCCAGTTCGCGTGGAGGGGCGCTTCCGCGAGGAAGGATTCGAATGCATCGAGGAGGCCGTCGCGCCCAGCGAGATACGGCGGCGCAACCCCGTTCCCTGGGCGGAACGGGTTCGCGAGTCGCTCGCTACTCGGCTTCGGATTGGCCACTGGTCGGTCCTCGGAGGCTGTATTCGTGAGTTCTCCGGCCGAGGGACGCCAGTGGGCGCCGCCTCGGCCGGGGTTGTGCACCTGAAATC
>CAYNGM010000010.1:0-12859 GCA_964396565.1 uncultured Anaerolineaceae bacterium
GACCTGCCGCAAGCAGACGCTCGATGAACGCGGGCGGCGTGGGCGAGGTGTTGACATCGAAGCGGACGATCTGCTCGAGCGGGATGCCATAGCGCGCCGCGACGTCCTCGTCGGTCGCCTCCCATGTGTACCCGGTCGGTCGGAGAGGGTCCGCCATCGACATCGGGGTGGGGGTCATCGCTCGGATCCCGGGACCATCGCACGTGACTCGGGCGCCGTGGACGGGCTCCCCTCGAGCTCGAACCTCGCGGTCACCGCATCGCGGTGCGCGTGGAGTCCTTCGGCTTCGGCGAGCGTGGTCACGGTCGCGGCGATCGCCTCCAGACCGGCCCGCGTGATGCGCTGGACCTGGACGTACTTGCCGTATGCGTCCACCGACAGACCGCCCGACGAACGCGCCAGGCCACCGGTGGGCAGAACGTGATTGGCACCTGTCGCGTAGTCGCCTGCGGACTCGGGAGCCCATGGCCCGACGAACAGCGACCCAGCGTTGCGCAGGCGGGCCACGACCGGCTCGAGCGGCTCGACGTCCACCGACAGGTGCTCTGGGCCGTAGGCGTTGGCGAAGTCGATGGCGGCATCAAGGTCAGGAGCGAGGACGATCCGACCGTGGGTGCCCAGCGAGCGGCACAGGATGTCGCGCCGAAGCGCAGATCGGAGTCGCTCGTCCACCTCCCGTTCGACGGCGTCGGCGAAGTCCCGGTCGGTCGTCACGAGCAGGGCAGGGGAGTCCGGACCATGTTCAGCCTGGGTGATCAGGTCAAGGGCGACACGTCGTGGGTCGGCGGGTGGTGCCGCCAGGACGAGGCCCTCGGAGGGGCCCGCCGGGAGGTCTATGCCGACCTCGCCACAGACCTCGATCTTGGCCGCGGTCACCCACGCGTTCCCCGGGCCGACGATGCTGTCGACCGGCGCGATCCCCGCCTCAGGCAGGCCGTAGGCCAGGGCACCGATAGCCTGGGCGCCGCCAGCGACGACGAGGGCATCCACACCGAGCATTCCCGCGACGCCGGCAAGGACCGGGTCGGTGCGTCCATCGCGGTTCGCGGGTGACGCGACCACGATCCGCCCGACGCCGGCGACCTGGGCGGGCACGACCGTCATCACCAGTGAACTCGGGTAAGGCGCGGAGCCGCCAGGGACGTAGGAACCGACGCTCGCGAGCGGCTCCCAGCGTCGCTCTATCTCGACGCCCGGGATGATCTCCGTGGTCGTGCTCGCCGGACGCTGGATCCGGGCAAAGCGGGCGACGTTGTCGATGGCCTGATCGAGGGCGCGACGGATCTCGGGGAGCAGGGAGTCACGCGCGGCGGTGAGCGCGGCCCGTTCGATGACGAGAACGCCATCCGGACGACCGCCACCGACGCGTTCGTTGGCTTCACGGACCGCCGTGTCACCACGTTGGCGTACGTCGGCGAGCGTGAGTCGTGCGGCCGCGCGGACGGCGGGGTCCGGAACAGCACCCCGCCGGGTCAGACGGAGATACTCGCCGACGGCGACCTCGTCACCGCGAGCGACTGCCCCCAGGTCCAGGCGTCGGAAGGTGATGGCCTCGGGGAAGGCGTCGGCAGTCGACTCGACTCCGCCGCGCCTTGGAGAGCTACCGCCGGTGGTCGCGATCGTGGTCACGGGACGATCTTCTCGATGGGCAGCACCAGGATCCCGGATGCGCCGGCCGCCTTGAGGCGAGGCAGAAGACCCCATACCTCGTCGGCCCCCACGACGGTGTGAACCGCGACCATGCCGTCGTGGGCGAGCGGGATGATCGTGGGTGACTCGAGGGCCGGCAGCAGTCCTTCCAGCTCCCCGAGGTGGGTTGCGGGTGCATTCATCATCAGGTACTTGCGGTCACGGGCGGCGATCGCAGCGCCGAGCATCGTGTCGATCGCGGCAAGGTCTGCGGCACGCTCGACCCTGGCCTTCGGATTGGTGATCAGGATCGCCTCGCTGGCGAGGATGTCTCCGATCGCGCGAAGCCCGTTCATGGCGAGGGTGGAGCCCGTGGAAACGAGATCCACGATCGCGTCGGCAAGGCCGAGCCTTGGGGCGACCTCGACCGCACCGGAGATCGGGACCAGCTCGATCGGGATCGAGTGCTCGGCGAAGTAGCGTCGAGCCGTATTGGGGTGAGCCGTCGCGACGCGCAGCCCGGCGAGGTCCTCGAGTCGCTGGGCAGGTCCGTCGGCCGGGACGGCCGCAGCAAGACGGCAGCGCCCGTAGCCTAGGTTGCGGACGCACGGCAGGTCGGTGCCGGTCTCGCTGAACAGGTCGACGCCGGTGATGCCGAGGTCGGCTACGCCGTCGCCAACGAACTCGATGACGTCGTTGGTCCGGACGAACAGGATGTCCAGGGCGAAGTTCTGGACATGTGACACCAGGCCGCGGTCGTGCTCTTCGAAGATCAGTCCGGCGTCGTGGAGCAAGCGCAAGGTCGGCTCGACCATCCGTCCCTTGTTGGGAACGGCAAGCCGAAGTCGACCGGTCACGGGGTCTGTCATCCTGGTTTGCCTATCGCTCGGACGGGGTCGGGTATGGGTCTGTCCCGGCGCGCGAGGCGGCGTCGAGCTTGTCGAGCATGGCGCGGTAGCCACCCTCGCCGTGATGTAGCCACGAGGCGATCCGGGTGATCGTCGCCGTACTCGCACCGGTCTGCCGAGAGATCTCGGCATAGTGGAGCCCAGCGTCGAGAAGCCGGACGACCCCCCACCGTTGGCTCATGTCATGGAGCTCGTTGCGCGTACACAGGTCGCGAAAGAAGCGCTCGACCTCGTCGTTGCTCTCCAGCCGCCGCACGGCATCGAAGAGCGCTTCCAAGTCCGGTGTGCGCCAGTCCTGGGCCATCGCCCGCTCCACCTCGTCTGCATGCTAATGTATTAGCGTGCTAATACGCTAACATGGTGACACGCAACGTGGCAAGCACCTTCGACCTGTTGCCGGCGATCGATCTTCGTGGAGGTCGGGTCGTCCGCCTGGAGCAGGGCGACTTTGATCGGGAGACCGCGTTCTCAGACGATCCCGTCGCGATCGCGAGATCGTTCGTCGACGCGGGCGCGCGCTGGCTCCATGTCGTCGACCTCGATGGAGCCCGGTCGGGGACACCCAGGCATCGGGGAGTAGCCTCGGCGATCGCAGGCGTGACAAGGGGACTTGCACGCATCGAGGTCGCGGGTGGCCTTCGTTCGGATGGGGCGATCGATGATGCGATCGCGCTTGGCGCACGAAGAGTCGTGTTGGGGACGGCGGCATTGCGCCATCCAGACTGGGTCGGGCGGGTCATCGAGCGTCTCGGACCGGCTTGCGTGGTCGTCGCGCTGGACATCAGGGACGGACAGGCGGTCGGGGAGGGGTGGCGAATTGGTGCGTCCGGCATCCCGGTCGAGGACGCCATCGCGCGGCTCCTTGACGTCGGCGTGGCGACCTTCGAGGTGACTGCGATCGAACGGGACGGGCTCAGCGGCGGGCCGGATGTCGACCGCTATCGCGACCTCCGACGCCGGGCTCCAGGGGCGTCGATCATCGCCTCGGCAGGGATCGCCAGCGTCGACCACCTGCGATCGACTCGAGATGGCGGTTGCGCGGGCGCCATCGTCGGTCGTGCCCTGTACGACGGTCGCCTGGCAGTGAGCGACGCCCTCGCTGCCGTGGACGTGGCCACGTCGGACCCGACCACCGGTCAGGTCCGACGGCCAAGTGACGGGGAGGTGCTCGGGATCGTCCGGCGCGACGGCCACGGCTGGGTAGCGGAGACGGCCTTCGGCGGTCGCATCGGCGTAGACGAGACCCGCGCCGACGCCCTCGATCGCATCGAACGCGATGGACTGGCCGCGCTCGCGCGACGCTGGTGGTTCCGCCCAGGGCTGGACGCGGCCTGGGAGGCCGTCCTTGTCGGGGAGGCCTGGCCCGGACGTGTACGCCTTATCCGCGGTCCGGCGGCGTTACCCGGCACCGAGACCGTCGAGGTGACCGTCGAACAGCTGGCCGCCGGAGCATCCATCAGGCTGGATGATCCATCTGCTCTTGACGTCCCCTGACCCGTCGCCCCTGACTCAGCGACTCGGCATCCCCGAGGGCTTCGGCGGTCCGGCCAGGATCCTGGCGCGCGTCGCCTCGACCGAACCGTTCGTCCAGTCGGCCTCCACCCACCAGGTCGCCCCGGCGTCGGCCCATGGCTCGACGATAGCCCTGGCTGCTTCGGGGTCAGCCGGGGTCACGCCCTGCGCGATGACCTCGTACGGTCCTGTCCGACCCTCGGCGGTGCGTCGGACGGATGTCCATGCGACGGCTTCACGGAGGTGATCAGCGGTCACCTCACCACCAAGTCCAAGTGCAGTGGAGCCCTGGATGACGAGCCCGTCCCAGCGGGCGGCCCGGGCCATCGAGCGTTCGCTCGGCCACGCCCCGACGACCCAGATCGGGATCCGCGGTCGCTGGACCGGGGTCGGGTGAAAGGTCATCGGCGCGAAGCGGTAGTGCGCGCCATCGAACCCGAATGGCGCACCGCTCCACAGCCCGTCGAGTATCGCCAGGGACTCATCGAGCAGCTCAGCACGTTCGCGGGCGCCGGTCGGCTCGCCGACGTTCCCGAACCCGCCGTCATCGATCGCGCCAAGACCCACCGGCAGTACAAGCCGACCGCCGGACAGGCGATCCACGGTCATCGCCTCGCGGGCGAGCTTCCATGGGCGTCGGCGGGACGGCGGGGTGACGATCGCCCCGAGCCTGACCCGCGATGTCCGCATGGCCATCGCGGCCATGACCACCCACGGATCGTAGACGTCCATGTCCCCGATCGCGACCCCGTCCCAGGTGAAGACCCCGTCCCAGCCGTGGGCCTCTGCCAGGGCAGCAAGGTCGGCCACGGTCGCCGGGTCACCGCTGGTGATGATGATGCCGGCATGCACCGCTAGCCCTCGCTAGGTTCGGCGGGCGAGGGTCCGCTCAGTGTCCGCCACTCCCGTGGCCGGCGGCCTCGAGTTCCTTGCGATGCGCCTCTATGACCTTGTCGGCGATATGCGCAGGCACATCCTCGTAGTGGTCCAGGGTCGCCGTGAACGAGCCACGGCCCTGGGCCAGCGAGCGCAACTCGGTCGCGTACGAGAAGAGTTCAGCCTGAGGCACGTGCGCCGTTATGACCTGCATGCCGTCGGCCGTATCCATTCCGAGGACACGACCGCGACGACCGTTGAGGTCGCGGTTGACCTCGCCCATGTACGTCTCGGGCACGCGGATCTCGACAGCCATGATCGGCTCGAGCAGTGCGGGCTTGGCCTGGTGGACCCCGTCCTTGAGGGCCATCGATGCCGCGATCTTGAACGAGAGCTCGTTCGAGTCGACCGTGTGGAACGAGCCGTCGTATAGGGTCGCCTTGAAGTCGGACAGGGGATAGCCGGCCAGCACGCCCTCTGCGGCCGCCTCGCGGATACCCTTCTCGACGCCCGGAAAGAAGCCCTTCGGGACCGCCCCGCCGACGACGCGTTCGGCGAACTCGACACCGCCATCGGGGTTCGGCTCGAGTTCGATCCAGACATCGCCGAACATGCCGTGGCCACCGGTCTGCTTCTTGTACCGGCCATGGGCCTGGGTCTTGCCGCGGATCGTCTCCTTGTATGGGACCTTGGGCGTGCGGGTCGCGACGGCTGCCCCGAACTTGCGCTTGAGGCGCTCGATGATGACCGCCGTGTGCGCCTCACCGGTGGTGAGCAGGACCTGCTCGCCGAGGCCGGTCCGCTCGACGCGCGCAGTCGGCTCCTCCTCGAGCATCCGCTGGAGCGCCGGCCCCATCTTGTCGAGGTCGCCCTTGGAGACCGGCTCGATGGCTACCACGAGCGACGGCGCCGGGAACTCCAGTGGGGGAAGGACCAGCGGCTTCTCGCGTACCGACAGGGTGTCGCCCGTCTCGGTCACGGTCAGCTTCGCGACCGCCCCGATCTCGCCGGCCTTGAGCTCGCCGATCGCCTCCTGTTCCTTGCCGTGCAGCAGGAGCAGCTGCCCGATCCGCTCGTCCTCGCTGCGCGTCGCGTTCCAGACATGGGTCTGGGACTTGAGCGTCCCGCTCAGGACTCGCAGATAGGTCAGCCGTCCGACGAAGGGATCAGCCGTGGTCTTGAACACGCGCACGAGCAGCGGGCCCGACTCGTCGGCCGGCACTTCGACCGTCGCGCCGGCCCTGTCGGTGGTCGCGACCGGCGGCTCGTCGGCGGGGGAGGGCAGGTAGCGGACGATCGCGTCGAGGAGCCCTCGCAGTTCGATGCCCTTCGCCGCAGAGCCCACGAGGACCGGGGCGAGGACGCTGTCCTTGACCCCCTTGCGCAGACACAACTCGAGCTCGTGGTCCTCGATCTCCTCGCCGTCGAGGTACTTGACCATGACGTCGTCGTCGGCCTCGGACGCGGCTTCGAGGAGCTGGTCGCGGCGCCGCGCGACCTCGTCGGCCATGTCGTCCGGGATGGGGATCTCGACCTCGTCGTGCCCGTCCCATCGATACGCCTTGCGATGGACCAGGTCCACGTAGCCGGCAAATGACTCGGCCGCGCCGATGGCCAGTTGGATGGCCGCGATCTTGTTGCCGAATGTCGCGCGCAGTGCATCGAGGGCGGCGGTCGGGTCGGCGTTCTCGCGGTCGCATTTGTTGATGAAGAAGCAGGCGGCTGTGTTCGTTGCTCGACCGATGGCGACCGCGTGCTCAAGACCCGCCTCGACCCCGCCTGACGCGTCCATCACGAAGAGGGCGCCATCGGTCGCCGAGAAGCCCTCGATGACCTCGGCGATGAAGTCCGGGTAGCCGGGTGTATCGACGAGTGAGATGCGGGTCCCGTCGTGTTCGAACGTGCCGACCGCGAGACTCAGCGACATCCGCCGCTTGCCCTCCTCCGGCTCGAAGTCGAGGTGGGCGGTCCCGTCATCGACGCGTCCGAGACGCGGGATCGCCCCGGCCTTGAACATCAACTGCTCGGCGAGCGTCGTCTTGCCGGCGCCGGCGTGACCGGCCAGGACGACGCTCCGAAGGTGGGGCAGGTCGACGCTCTTCATCGTCATCGGGGTCGAGTTCCTCCGTACCGAAGGTGGCGATCGAGACGTGGTGCGGGCGCGGTCGCGGCACGGCCGCGGGAGTGGCCACATGATAGTCGGCTATACTCCGGCCCGCGATGTCAGGGCATTCCAAGTGGTCCACGATCAAGCGCCAGAAGGGCGCCAACGACGCCAAGCGTGGCGCGCTCTTCACCAAGGTCGCGCGCGAGATCTCGGTCGCCGCGCGCCAGGGTGGTGGCGACCCCGACGCCAACTACCGTCTCCGTCTGGCCATCGAGAAGGCACGCTCGGTGAATATGCCCGCCGACAACATCAAGCGCACCATCGACAAGGCGACCGGCGGTGGTGAGGCCGAGCAGTACGAGGAGATCCGCTACGAGGGCTACGGCCCGGGCGGCGTGGCGGTCCTCGTCGAGGCCCAGACCGACAATCGCAACCGCACGGCGGCCGAGGTCCGCTCGATGTTCACCAAGTCGGGCGGCCAGCTGGCAGGCAGCGGCGCGGTCGCCTGGCAGTTCGAGCCGCGTGGGCTGATCTCGGTCACGCGTTCAGGAGCGATCGACGCGGACGAGGTCGCCCTCGCCGCGATCGATGCGGGCGCCGAGGATGTGGACACTGATGATCCCGAGACCATCGAGGTCTACACGTCGCCGGGCGATCTCGAGACCGTCCGGCGAGTGCTCGAGGGCGCGGGCGTTCCGGTCGAATCGGCCGAGGCGACGATGATCGCCCGGCAGACCGTAGAGCTTGACGCCGCCAAGGCGCGTCAGGCCCTGCGTCTGGTCGAGTTGCTTGAGGACCTCGACGACGTGTCGCGGGTGACCGCCAACTTCGACATCCCCGAGGAAGTCTTCGCCGAGGTCGCCGGGTGATCATCCTTGGGATCGACCCAGGGACGGCGGCACTCGGTTACGGGATCATCGAGGCGGCGCGCGGACACCTTCGCGAGGTGGATCACGGCTGTCTGGAGACATCGCCGGACACGTCGTTGCCGGAGCGGCTGCTGGCCATCCACGCGTTGCTCGATGAGTTGCTCGCCTCGCACCGGCCGGCGGTCGTCGCCGTCGAACGGCTGTTCTTCTCGCGCAATGTCCAGACCGCCTTCGGGGTCGGTCAGGCCCGCGGCGTCGTGCTTCTGGCGGCAGCACAGCACGGGGTGCCCGTCCGGGAGGCGACCCCCAATGAAGTCAAGAGCGCGATCGCCGGCTACGGGGCCGCCGACAAGGAGCAGGTCCAGCGGATGGTCCAGATGGTGCTCGCGATGTCCGAGCGCCCGCGACCCGATGACGCAGCTGATGCCCTGGCCATCGCGGTCTGGGCCGCCAACACCCGGGGCTCGATCGGCTCCGTGGAGGCCGCAGCAGTCCTCGACCGGGCCGCGGTCGCCCCGATCTCGCGCGGGATGAGCGGTTACGAACGGGCCGTGCGCGAGGCGCTCGTCCGTGAGAAGGCGATAGAACGCGAGGCCAAGCGGGCGGCCAAGCGCAACGCCTCGTGACCGTGTCGAACGCCTCGTGATAGCGTCGGTCGAGGGCGTCGTCGCGACGATCGCCGCAGATTCGCTGGTGATCGAGGTGGGCGGGATCGGCTATCGGGTGTTCGCGGCCCCGGCCGTGCTCGCGGCGGCGACGCCCGGCGGTCGCCTGAAGCTGCATACGTTCCACCTCGTCCGCGAGGATCAGCAAGCGCTCTACGGCTTCCGTTCATCCGAGGAGCTCGGGTTCTTCAACCTGCTCCTGACGGTGACCGGCGTCGGCCCGAAGGTCGCCCTGGCCATCGTCGGGTCGCGTCCGACCGCCGACCTCCAGCTCGCGATCATGACCGGCGACCAGGCGGTGCTGGTCAGCATCCCAGGAATCGGCAAGAAGCTCGCCGACCGGATCATCTTCGAGCTGCGCGAGAAGGTCGCCGCGGCGGGTGTCGCGGTCGCCGGTGCGTCGGCCGGCTCGTTCGGAGGTGATGCGTCGGAGGGCGAGGTCGTCGCGGCCCTCCAGGCGCTCGGCTATTCGCTCGGCGAGGCCCGCCAGGCATCTCGTGCGGCGCTGGCCGACATGGCGGTCGGGTCGTCGCTCGAGGAACGGGTCAAGGCGGCACTGCGAACGCTGCTGCGCGACTGACGCGGCCCTGGCGGTCGCCCGGGACGTGGTGATGTCGCTCGCATGTAGAACATGCGTGCGAAATCAGCGGCGGCATGCTACCATCGGCGGTGATGGTCGACGACGTCACAGGACTCCTGTCGGGCGACCTCGATGACGAGACGGACCGGATCATCGAGGGCAGCCTGCGACCCCGCTCACTGGCCGAATACATCGGTCAGGCGGAGGTCAAGGCGAACCTCTCCGTGCTCCTCCAGGCGGCCCGTGGTCGCGGTGAGGCAGCGGACCACATCCTTCTGTACGGCCCACCGGGACTCGGCAAGACGACGCTCGCGACCATCGTGGCCAGAGAACTCGGCGTCAATGTGAGGTACACGTCGGGACCGGCCATCGAACGAGCCGGTGATCTCGCCGCGATCCTGACCGCGCTCGATGAGCGGGATGTCCTGTTCATCGATGAGGTCCATCGCCTCAACAGGGCCGTCGAGGAGATCCTCTATCCGGCCATGGAGGACTTCGCCCTCGACGTGATGATCGGCAAGGGTCCCTCGGCGCGGAGCCTGCGTCTGAGCCTCAAGCCGTTCACGGTCGTCGGGGCGACGACGAGGGCGGGCCGGATCAGCTCACCGCTGCGTGACCGGTTCGGCGCGACCTATCGGCTCGACTTCTACACGGATGGCGAGTTGACCGCGATCGTCGATCGCTCGGCTGACATCCTCGGGGTGTCCATCGAGCCCGCCGCGGCACGCGAGATCGCCAGGCGCGGGCGGGGGACGCCGCGGATCGTGAACCGGCTGCTCAAGCGGGTCCGCGATCATGCCGAAGTCCACGGTGACGGGCGGGTGGATGCCGAAACTGCGCGCGACGCGCTGCGCCGGATGGAGATCGACGACGAGGGGCTTGACTCTGCCGATCGCAAGCTCCTGGCGTCGATCGTCCAGAAGTTCGCCTCGGGACCGGTGGGTGTCGCCGCTCTCGCCGCGGTCCTGTCGGAGGAGACCGAGACGATCGAGGATGTCCACGAACCGTTCCTGCTCCGCCTCGGGTTCATGGACCGCACGCCGCAGGGACGTATCGCCACGGAGCTCGGTCGCGCCCATCTGGCGGCGCTCGGCTACGAGATCCCGCCACCGCGGCGTGGCGATGCCGGGATGCCGTCGCTGTGGGACGAACCGACGCCGACCGAGTCGTGAGCGGGCCGTTCGTCTCGCCCTCGACACGCTACGAGGTACTCGTCCCGCCTCCGCCTGACGGATCGACCAGGGCCCGGACCGGACGCCTCACCCTGGGCCACGGTGTGGTCGAGACGCCACAGTTCATGCCAGTCGGGACGAACGCGACCGTGAAGGCACTCTCGCCTGACGACCTGCGTGCGGTCGGGGCGACCATCATCCTGTCGAACACCTACCACCTGTACCTGCGACCTGGGCACGAGCGGATCGCCCGTCTCGGTGGACTCCACCGCTTCATGGATTGGGCTGGACCCATCCTGACCGACAGCGGGGGCTTCCAGGTCGTGTCGCTCGGCGACCTGCGGGTGATCGATGAGGATGGAGCGACCTTCCGCTCGCATCTGGATGGCTCCGTTCATCGATTCACCCCGGAGCACGCGACGGCCGTCCAGGAAGCACTCGGCTCGGACATCGCCGTGGCTTTCGATCAGCCGGTCTTCCCGAGCTCGCCGCGCGCCGTGGTCGCCGACGCTACTGCGCGAACACATCGCTGGGCGGAACGGTCACTGGCAGCACACACGCGTACCGATCAGGCGATGTTCGGGATCATCCAGGGCGGCCTCGACGCCGAACTTCGGGCGGCCTCGACAGAGTTCATCGCGTCGTTGCCCTTCGATGGCCTGTGCATCGGTGGGCTGGCCGGCGACGAGACGCCGGTCCAGCGTGAGGATGCGCTCGACGTCGCCGTGCCCCTCCTGGATGCCGATCCGCGACCACGCTACCTCATGGGCCTCGGTTCGCCGGCTGACCTCCTGGAGGCCGTCCATCGCGGGGTCGACCTGTTCGACAGCGTGCTTCCGGCCCGGGTAGCTCGAAATGGCCAGCTGTGGGTGCCCGGAGGGCGGTTGAACATCCGGAACCGTGCCTTCCTCGACGATCCGGGACCGGTCCAGGACGACTGTCGCTGCCTCCTCTGTCGCCGCTTCTCGCGGGCGTATCTGGCGCATCTGTTCCGGGCGAAGGAGCTCCTTGGCTACCGCCTCGCGACTTGTCACAACCTGACCTTCACCCTAGACTTCATGGCCAGGATACGAGCCTCGATCGAGGCCGGTACGTTCCCCGCAGACATGTCCGGATTGCGCGAGCGCGCGGGCCGGATGAGTGGCGGTGAAGTGACCGTGCAGTCAGCGTGAAGGGCTCGCCGCTAGCCTTCTCAGCAGCGTGGAGGCGGGACGATGGGCTCGCGCGATCGCCCTCATCGGGAAGCCAAGAAGAAGCCGAAGGGCAAGACCGGCAGTGCCGGGGTGCAGCCGCTGATGGAGCCTCCGCAGAGCGTGGAGCTCATCCGCAAGCCGCGCAAGCCCAAGCCGGTGGTCGAGGAAGAGTCGGACGAGGCCTGAGCGGCGCCGATCGCAGCGCGATCCGGTCCGTCGACGGCACATCCGCGGTCGATAGGAGCGTGCACGGATGGCGATGACGGACGAACGGGCGGTCGAGCGGGCTGCCGCGGAGCGAGGCAAGGCGGTAGACGCCGCGCTGCTCGCGATCGAGAAGCAGTTCGGTCGCGGGGCGATCATGAAGCTCGGCTCGGCCGAGCGGCAGGCCGTCGACTCGATCCCGACGGGGTCGATCGCGCTCGACCTCGCGCTAGGCGTCGGCGGTATACCGCGTGGCCGGATAACCGAGATCTACGGTCCCGAGTCGTCCGGCAAGACGACCATCTGCCAGCACGTCCTGGCGGAGGCGCAGCGGCGTGGTGGCGTGGTCGCCTTCATCGATGTCGAGCACGCGCTCGATCCTGCGTATGCGCGTGCCTGTGGCGTGAACGTGGATGAGCTGCTGGTCAGCCAGCCAGACACCGGCGAGCAGGCGCTCGAGATCACCGAGACCCTGATTCGCTCCGGCGGCATCGACTGTGTCGTCGTCGATTCCGTCGCGGCGCTCGTACCGCGGGCCGAGATCGAGGGCGAGATGGGAGACTCGTTCGTCGGCATCCAGGCCCGGTTGATGAGCCAGGCCCTGCGCAAGCTGACCGGTGCCGTCTCGCGCTCCAACACCGCGCTCATCTTCACCAACCAGCTGCGCGAGAAGATCGGGGTCATGTTCGGGAACCCGGAGACGACCCCGGGCGGTCGAGCCCTCAAGTTCTACGCCTCGGTCCGCCTCGACATCCGACGAGTCGAGACCATCAAGTCCGGGACGGAGTCGATCGGCAATCGCGTCCGGGTCAAGGTCGTCAAGAACAAGGTCGCGCCGCCGTTCCGCGTCGCCGAGTTCGATGTGATGTACGGCGAGGGAGTGTCCCGTGAGGGCGGCCTGCTCGATGTCGGCGTGGCCATGGATGTCGTGAGCAAGACCGGTGCGTGGTTCAACTTCGGCGAGACGCGCCTGGGTCAGGGCCGCGAGGCCGCGAAGGAGTTCCTCAAGGGCAACCCGGAGGTGGCCGCGGACATAGACCGCCGCATCCGCGCCAAGATCACCGAAGTGACCATTCCGGTCGAAGGCATCGAGGAGGCGGAGTAGGCCAGCGCCGTGCGGCGCGTTCGTGGCGTTCGTCGCTGC
>CAYNGM010000010.1:12869-17442 GCA_964396565.1 uncultured Anaerolineaceae bacterium
CGCCTGACGACGACCCAGGGTGAGTTCGCGGCGGGAGTCGCTGGCAGAGCGACGAGAGCGGCGCTCGACGGTCGATGATCCGCAGGTCGTCCTCGAGGCAGCCCTGCGCTTCCTCGAGTCACGGGCCAGATCCCAGACCGAGGTGCGACGGCGCCTGACCGGCGCAGGGTACCGTCCTGACCTGGTCGAGGGCGCGATCGATCGGCTGCTGGACCTCGGCATCCTCGACGACGAGGCATTCACACGCGCCTGGGTCGAGTCACGCGATCGCGCCCGTCCACGTGGCGAGCGAGCCATCCGGTCCGAGCTGCGTCAGAAGGGGATCGATCCGACCACGGTGGACGACGTCCTCGACGAGCGTCGTGATGCCTCGGCGGATACTGGGACCGATTCGCCGGACCTCGCTGCCGCGCGTCGGCTGCTGGCCAGGAACGCACGCGCACTGGCGCGGGTCGTCGATGAGCGGGCACGACGGCAACGAGCGTACGCGCTACTCGCCCGCCACGGCTTCGATCCGGACACCTGTCGGGAGGTCTCGGCGTCGGTGACGTACCTGGAGTCGGGTCATCGGGCTGATGTCGACTGAGCCTCGGCGGAGGCTTCGTCGGCGACATCTGGTGGGCCCCTCCGACCGACATCGGGTGAGGCCTGCGCCGACGGCTGGGTCCGGTCGTCCTTCGCGTGATCCTGCCCGGCGCAAGCGACGCTGGCACACCACCGTCCAGCCCATGGTCGAACGGTCGACGGAACGGTCGCGACCGCGGTGCACAAGGAGCTCAGTCGATCCTCCGCCCGCCCCGTGGTCGACTCGTTGACGAGGTCGGACGCGTCGGCATGATTCGTCCATCCCGCCGACGGTTCACCCACACCGTGGGCAACGAAGGTCGGCAGGACGCCCCCAGGCGATGCACCCGACGGGGTCCGCATCGGCTCGACGCCAGCCTGCGACCGCACCATCTCCAGGACATATCCGTCGGTTGACCCTCCGGGTAGTCGGCCGTAGGCTACGCAGCAGGCGCTGAAGGCCACCCGACGGGGTGGTCGTCAGCGTGGGGACAGGCCGACCGCGGCCCATCGAGACCCCGGCTCGCGCTTGCGATGCCGGGCAGACGCTCCGATCCGGACGGTCCGAGGACGCTCGTCGCGATCGAGCCACCGAAACATGACACGTCCGGCCGCATTATCCGGCCCGGGCGGGAGGATGACGAATATGGACGCACCGGTCGTGGTGGCGGTGGCCCTCGTGGCTCTCGCCGGCGGGGCCCTACTCGGGTTCCTCGTCCGCGGGCTCTGGGCATCGCAGACGATGAAGGCCGCCCAGGCGGAGGCGCGGCGGATCGAGGCAGAGGCCAGGACCCGCCAGAAGGAGCTGATCCTCGAGGCCAAGGACGAGAAGCTGCGCCTTCAGCGCGAGGCGGAGGACGAGGCGCGGGCTCGGCGCACGGAGCTGGCCGCGCAGGAACGACGACTCGTCCAGCGCGACGAGCAGCTCGACCAGCGGACGGAGTTGCTTGAAGGTCGGGACCGCAAGCTGATCGAGCGCGAGCGCGACCTCGATCGCACGAAGGAGGAGTTGGCGAAGGCAGTCGCCGACCAGGTCGCTGCGCTGGAACGCGTCTCCGGGTTGAGTGCCGATGACGCCAAGGGGATGCTCCTCGAGGCGGTCCGCGCCGAAGCGGAGCATGACGCGGTCGGTCTTGCCCGCGCCATCGAACGCGGTGCCCGAGACGCTGCCCAGGAGCGTGCCCGCGACATCATCGTCACCGCGATGCAGCGCGTGGCCGCGGACCACACGGCCGAGCACACGGTCAGCGTCGTGCACCTGCCCAGCGATGAGATGAAGGGCCGGATCATCGGCCGCGAGGGTCGCAACATCCGGGCCCTTGAGCAGGCGACCGGGATCGATCTCATCATCGACGACACACCCGAGACGGTGTTCCTGAGTGGCTTCGATCCGGTCCGTCGCGAGGTCGCCCGGATAGCCATCACCAAGCTCATCGCCGACGGACGCATCCATCCCGGTCGGATCGAGGAGGTCGTCGCCAAGGCCCGCGCCGAGGTCGACCTGGTCATCCGTCAGGCCGGAGAGCAGGCCGCCTATGAGGCGGGCGTGCCGGGCCTGCCAGCCGAGATCATCAAGCTCCTCGGGCGGCTCAAGTACCGCACCAGCTATGGCCAGAACGTGCTCAACCACGTGGTCGAGACGAGTCACCTCGCGGCGATCATCGCAGCCGAGATCGGCGCCGACGTCCAGGTCGCCAAGATGGGCGGGCTGCTCCACGACATCGGCAAGGCGGTCGACCACGAGGTAGAGGGTCCGCACGCCGCTATCGGCGCGCAGATCGCCCAGCGCCACAACCTGCCGTTCAAGGTCATCAACGGCATCGCCGCGCACCACCAGGAGGTCGAATACGCCTGTCTGGAGGCCCCCATCGTGCAGGTCGCAGACGCGATCAGCGCGTCGCGGCCGGGTGCCCGGGGCGAGTCGATGGACACGTACGTCAAGCGGCTCGAAGATCTCCAGGCGATAGCCGAGAGCTTCACCGGCGTCGAGCGCTCGTTCGCGGTCCAGGCCGGTCGAGAGGTGCGGATCCTTGTCCGTCCCGAGGAGATCGACGACCTGACCGCGACGCGTCTGGCGCGCGACATCGTCAAGAAGATCGAGGAGCAGCTTACCTACCCGGGTCAGATCAAGGTCACGGTCATCCGCGAGACCCGTGCAGTCGAGTACGCGAAGTAGCGTCGACTCGAGTGGACGACGCGCGGCACATCGGACGGACCCGTCTCGGCAACACCCCCAACGGTGGTGCACCACGGCCATCGGGTGCATGCCGTGTTCTGATGATCGGTGACCTGATCGGCAAGCCGGGCAGGGTCGCCGTGGAACAGGTCCTGCCCGCACTCCGCGAGGAGCGTGGCATCGACTTCGTGACCGCCAACGGTGAGAACGTCGCAGGTGGCATGGGCCTCACGCCGTCCACGGCTGATGCCATGCTCGCCTCCGGAGTGGACGTCATCACCAGCGGAAACCACATCTGGGACAAGCGCGAGATCTATCCGTATCTCGAGTCGAGTGACCGCGTACTGCGGCCCCACAACTACGGCACGCACGACGTACCGGGGCGGGGCTGGGGCGTGTACGACGCCCTCGATGGCAGTCACGTTGCTGTCATCAACCTCCAGGGGCGTACGTACATGCAGCCGATCGACAACCCGTTCACCGATGCCGACGCGCTGCTCGACGAGGCCAGTTCGCCAGAACCCCTGCCGCCGATCCGCCTCGTCGATTTCCACTGCGAGATCACCAGCGAGAAGAACGCTCTCGGTCTCCACCTCGACGGCCGGGTGAGTGTCGTGGTGGGCACGCACACTCATGTGGTCACCGGCGACGAACGGATCCTGCCTGGCGGCACCGCCTACCAGACCGACCTCGGGATGACCGGTCCCGTCTGGAGCGTGATCGGGTTCGACCCGCGGACGGTCCTGCCCCGCGTCATCAATGCGCTGCCGACGCGTTTCGAGGTGGGGGAGGGCGCGGTCGTCTTCAACGCAGCCCAGATCGATATCGACCCGGCGACCGGGCGGGCCCTGCAGATCGAGCGCATCCAGCGCCTCATCGAGATCTGAGCCTCGATGGCAACGCCCCGTCGTCGCCACAGTCCGGGGCCGATCAGTGGGGCAGTCGTCCCGCCCGCGCCGTCGACGATCGACCTGCATGCTCACACGACGCGTTCTGACGGTGTCCTCGAGCCGATCGACCTCGTGGAGGCGGCCGCGGCGGCCGGCGTCCACCTCTTCGCGCTGACCGACCATGACACGCTGGCCGGTTACCGCGATGTCGCCGCCGCCGACGCGGTCCCGGAGACGTTGACGCTCCTCCCCGGTGTGGAGATCAACGCGCTGGTCGATCGCGAGCTCGGACTCTGGGAGGGCGAGCTGCACATCATCGGCATCGGGATGGACCCGTTCGACGACGAGTTCGAGGCGTTGCTCGAGGGTCAGCGTGACCAGCGCCGGATCAGGTTCTGGCGGACGGTCGAGAAGCTGCGTGACATCGGATCGTCGATCGACGCCGAGGTGGCGGCGCTCGACCCGGCGGACGGTGACGCCCTGGGTCGCCCGACCGTCGCGCGCGCGCTGGTGGCCGCCGGTCACGCCGCGAACGTCGAGGATGCGTTCGAGCGGCTGATCGGCCACGGGAGGCCCGGCTACGTGCGCCGCAGCGGGTTGGGCCCCGAGGAAGCCATCCGGGCGATCACAAGCGCCCGCGGGCTGGCCGTGCTCGCGCACTTCCGCGAGGCACCCGGGCGCGTCCAGCTGCTGCGCGAGCTGATCGATGTCGGGCTGCGCGGTCTGGAGGTGCACTACCGGACCTTCGATGCCGACACGACGGCTGCGGTCGGAGCGACCGCCGATGCCCTTGGTCTGCTCAGGACCGGTGGTTCCGACTATCACGGCGACCTTGGGACCTACGCCGAAGCGCATGCGGGGCTATGGGTGCCACCGGCGGTCGGCGAGACACTCCTCGAGCGCCTGGAGGGTCGCGCCGGCTGACGGTCCGATCCGAACGCAC
>CAYNGM010000011.1:0-8185 GCA_964396565.1 uncultured Anaerolineaceae bacterium
CGCCTAGCGCTTGGTGTACTGGGGCGCCTTGCGTGCTCGCTTGAGGCCGTACTTCTTGCGCTCCTTCATCCGCGGATCGCGGGTCAGGAGGCCGGCCTGGCGCAGGGGCAGCCGGTTGCCGTCCGGGTCGACCTCGAGCAGTGCCCTGGCGATGCCATGGCGGATAGCCCCGGCCTGGCCGGTCACGCCACCGCCCTCGACCTTGATCATCGCGTTGAAGCGGCCCTCCGTCCCGGTCACCCGGAACGGCATGCGCACCTCGGACTCGCTGACCGCGTTCCCGAAGTGTTCGTCGAGCGAACGCCCGTTGACGACGATCTCACCCTCGCCGGGGAGAAGCCGGACGCGGGCGATGGCGGTCTTGCGACGGCCGGTGCCGGAGTAGAAGGCAGGGGTGGTCATGATCGATCGGCTCCTCGTCAGGCGAGCGGCTCAGGCCGCTGGGCCTGATGCGGGTGGTCGGCCCCGGGATAGACCTTGAGCTTGCGCAGTTGCTGGGCTCCCAGCCGGTTGTGCGGCAGCATCCCCTTCACGGCGCGGCGGATGACCTCCTCCGGCCGACGGCCAAGGAGATGCCCGAGGGTCTCCTCCTTGTAGCCCTGCGGATAGCCGCTGTGGCGGGCGTAGACCTTGCTCTCGAGCTTGTCGCGGGTCACAGAGATCCGCGACGCGTTAAGGACGATCACATGGTCGCCCGAATCCAGGTTGGGCTGGTAGGACGGCTTGTGCTTGCCCTCGAGGACACGCGCGATGCGCGAGGCGAGCCGGCCGAGGGTCTCGTCCGTCGCGTCGACGACGTACCAGCGCCGCTCGATCTCGCTCTCCCGGACCGCATAGGTCTTCGCGTTCATCGTTGCTCGTGTTCTCCGTTCATCCCGTCCCGGCGCCCCATGGCGACGTGACGAAGGCACAGGCCCTTCGCCGGGGCCGAGGCCCCGTCGAGGGCTGGTCCGGGTCCGGCAAGTGCCAGGCGGACCGATTCCTCATCCATCCTTCCAAGCCCGACCTCCAGGAGGCAGGCCACCATCCGTCGGACCATCCCGCGCAGGAAGGCATCGGCCCGGACGTCGATCGTCACGGTCCGGCCGTCCCGTCGAACCCGGACCGAATGCACGGTCCGGACCGTCGAGCGGTCCGCCGCCCCGAAGGCCCGGAAGTCGTGTCGGCCCACGAGGACCGACCCGGCCCGCGCCATCGCGGCGGTGTCGAGCGGGATCCGCACCCCGAGCGCTGTGCGCTCGCGAAGCGGACTGCGCGGCCCGTTCCAGACGGTGTAGCGGTACTCCCGATACCGCGCCGCATAGCGGGGGTGGAACCGGTCCGGCGCCGAGCGCACGTCCCGGATCGTCACGTCCTCCGGCAGGAGCGCGTCAAGCGCTCGACCGAGTTCGGTGGCCGAGAGGCGCCCATCGTATGGGAAGGCGATCACCTGTCCCGACGCGTGCACCCCGGCATCCGTGCGTCCGGCCCCGTCGACCCGCCCCCCTGCCCCGTTGCCGAGGACGGCGAGCGCGTCTTCCAGGACCCCCTGGACCGTCCGGCGACCCGGGTTCACCTGGAAGCCATCGAAGTCCGTTCCGTCGTATTCCACTCGAGCGCGATAGCGCCGCGAGGACACCCTCTCAGGTGTCATGCGTCTGCACGTCGAACTCAGACGAGCTCGAGCTGCACGATCTCTGCCGCGTCGCCGCGGCGCTGTCCGATGCGCACGATGCGGGTGAACCCGGACGAGCGGTCGGCGTACTTGGGGGCGATCTCGTCGAACAGCTTGTTGACGACGAGTGGCTCGTTGGGGAACTGGGCGATCACCGCCCGTCGCGCCGTGAGGTCACCGCGCTTGGCGAGGGTGATCATCTTCTCGACCCGGCCGGAGATCTCCTTGGCCTTCGCCTCGGTCGTCTTGATGCGCTCGTAGCGCAGGACCGAGACGGTCATGTTCTTGTACAGGCTGAGTCGCGGACCCTGCTTGCGGCTGAGCTTGCGACCGCCAACGCGATGGGATGCCACCGCTCAGTCCTCCGCCTCGTCATCGAACGGCGCGTCGCCGTCGAGATCATCAGCCTCGTCGAGGTCAAGGCCCTCGCCCTCGGTCTCGGGGACGATGAAGCCACGCATGCGCAGGCGCTCCTTCATCTCGTCGAGCGACTTCTTGCCGAAGTTGCGCATGCGCAGCAGGTCGTCGTCCTTGAGCTGGAGCAGCTGCCCGACCTTGACGATGTTGTTGCGCTTGAGCGAGTTGTACGCCCGCATCGGCAGATCGAGCTCCTCGATCGGCATGTCGAGCATGTTGGGTGGCAGCGCGGCGACCCCGGTCGGAGCCGCTGTCGCCGACGGCGCCATGCCGACCGTGACGAACGGACGGAACTGGTTGACCAGGATCTCGGCCGAGCGGCTGAGCGCCTCCTCGGGCCCCACGGTGCCGTCGGTCTCGATCTCGATGGTGAGCTTGTCGAAGTTGGTCTGCTGACCGACCCGCATGCTCTCCACCCAGTAGTTGACCTTTCGGACCGGGGTGAAGATGGCATCGACCGCGATGACGCCGATCGGCAACGCCTCGGCGCGCTCGGCACCGAGATAGCCCACGCCGCGCTCGACGGTCAGGTCCATCTCGATGGTGACGTCGTCCGTGTCGAGGGTCATCAGCACGAGGTCGGGATCGATGATCTCGACGTCGGCCGACTCGGCGATGTCCGCGGCAGTCACGGCACCGGCGCCGGACTTGAGCAGGCGCAGCTGGACCGGGTGAGCGGCGAAGCTCTTGAGACGGAGCTTCTTGACGTTGAGGACGATCTGGGTCACGTCTTCCTTGACGCCGGGGATCGTCGAGAATTCCTGGTAGACGTCGCGGATCTGGATGCTCGTGACCGCGGCTCCCTCCAGCGAGGAGAGGAGGACGCGACGGAGCGCGTTGCCGAGGGTGACGCCGTAGCCGGCCTGGAGTGGGCCCGCCTCGTACTTGGCGTACGTGCCGGCCTCCTCGACGGGCTCGATCTGCGGGTTCTCGAGTTGCTCGATCATGAGGGTGCGGTCACCTCGAGTAGTACTCGACCACGAGCTGCT
The DNA here is from genome assembly GCA_964396565.1 of uncultured Anaerolineaceae bacterium. Taxonomy (GTDB): domain Bacteria; phylum Chloroflexota; class Limnocylindria; order Limnocylindrales; family CSP1-4; genus SPCO01. Next base: position 3,061 of record CAYNGM010000011.1, read on the forward strand.
CGTTGAGGTCGAGCGGCATCTGGTCGCGGCTGGGCGGCGTCACGATGGTCCCGCTCAGCGAGGCGGCATCGATGGTCAGCCAGTCGGGGGCCTGATGGTTGCGGAGGGTCTCCTTGGCGACCTTGAACGGCTCGCGCGAGCGACGGCTCTCGCGGACCTCCACGCGGTCCGAGGCCTTGAGCTGGAACGACGGGATGTCGGTCGGCACGCCGTTGACCGCGAAGTGGCCGTGACCCACCAGCTGGCGGGCGGCCGCCCGCGACGGGGCGAAGCCCATCCGGAAGACGACGTTGTCGAGACGCAGCTCCAGTGAGCGGAGCAGGTTCTCGCCGGTCACGCCGGGACGGTTCTCGGCGGCGATGAAGTAGTTGCGGAACTGTCGCTCCAGGACGCCGTAGCTCTTGCGGACCTTCTGCTTCTCCCGAAGCTGCAGGCCGTACTCACCGACCTTGCGGCGGCGGACGCCGTGCTGGCCGGGAGGCGATGGCCGGCGCTCGAAGGCGCACTTCTTGGTGTAGCAGCGCGATCCCTTCAGGTAGAGCTTGGCGCCCTCCCGACGGCAGATGCGGCAGACGGATTCGGTGTATCGGGCCATGATCCTTCCGGCTCTTTAGACGCGGCGCCGCTTGGGCGGGCGGCAACCGTTGTGCGGGATGGGCGTGACGTCGGTGATGGCGTTGACCTCGAGGCCGGCGGCCTGAAGCGACCGGATGGCCTGCTCGCGGCCGGCGCCGGGGCCCTTGACGTAGACCTCGACCTGGCGCATGCCGTGCTCCATCGCCCGCTTGGCCGCGCCATCCGCAGACAGGGCCGCGGCATACGGGGTGCTCTTGCGCGAACCCTTGAACCCGGCCACCCCAGCCGAACCCCAGCTGATGACCGCGCCGTTGAGGTCGGTGATGGTGATGATCGTGTTATTGAACGTGGCCTGGATGTGGACGTGCCCCTGGGGGACGTTCTTCCGCTCCCGGCGACGCTGCTTGACCGCGCGCTTGCGTTCCGCCATGCCTGGTCAGTCCCTCGTCACTTCTTGCGCCGGACGCCGACCGTCTTCTTCGGTCCGCGCCGCTGTCGGGCGTTGGTCTTGGTGCGCTGGCCGCGTACCGGCAGGTTGCGCCGGTGGCGAAGGCCGCGGTATGAGCCGATCTCGATGAGCCGCTTGATGTTGAGCGCCACCTCGCGGCGCAGGTCACCCTCGACCTTGTAGCGCCGATCGATGAGCTCGCGCAGGCGGTTCACCTGCTCCTCGGTCAGGTCACGGACCCGTGTGTCCGGGTTGATGTTGGTCTGGGCGAGGATCTTCTGGCTGGTCGGCAGACCGATCCCGAAGACGTAGGTGAGGGCGACCTCGACGCGCTTCTCACGCGGGATGTCGACACCGGCGATGCGTGCCATCGATTACCCCTGCCGCTGCTTGTGCTTGGGATTGCTGCAGATGACCATCACGGTGCCGTGGCGACGGATGACCTTGCAGTTGTCGCAGCGCGCCTTGACGGATGCTCTGACCTTCAACGGATCCTCGATCGTGCTCGTGTGCTGACTTGTCGGCTACTTCAGTCGGTAGGTGATCCGGCCGCGGGTCAGGTCGTACGGAGACAACTCGACTCGGACGCGATCACCGGGCAGGATCCGGATGAAGTTCATCCGCAACTTGCCGCTGATGTGGGCGAGCACCCGGTGGCCGTTCTCCAGCTCGACCGCGAACATGGTGTTCGGGAGCGGCTCGATGACCGTTCCCTCGACTTCGATCGCATCGCGCTTGGCCACAGGCTACGTGCTTCCCTTTCTCACGCGCAGTGTCGGTCCGGGTGGACCGACACACGAACGCGTAGCGTATCAAAGATGGGCTTCCCCGGCAACCACCGATGGCTCGACCGGTCGATGGCGGTCCGCTGCCCCTGGTCGGACCGAGGTGATCGCCTCACAGCGCGGTCAGGACGACCGGACCGGCGTCCGTGATGGCGATGGTGTCCTCGAAATGGGCGGCCAGCGAGCCGTCCACGGTGGAGACCGTCCAATCATCGGCGAGGACGTGGGCGCGATAGTCGCCGAGCGTGAGCATCGGCTCGATGGCCAGGCACAGCCCGGCCTCCAGCCGCCGCCCGCGACGGCCGGTCCGATAATTGGGGACCTGCGGCTCCTCGTGCATCTCGGTCCCGATCCCGTGCCCCACGAACTGGCGGATGACGCCATAGCCATGGGGCCGCGCGACATCCTCCACCGCGGCCGAGATGTCCTCGATATGGTTCCCGGGCACCGCCGCGGCGATCCCGGCGAGCATCGCTTCCCGGGTCGTGTCGATGAGGCCCGCCACCTCGGCCGGCGCCGAGCCGACATACCAGGTCCGAGCGGCATCACCGTGCCAGCCATCCACGATGGCGCCGGCGTCGATCGATACGACCTGTCCCTCGCGGATGGTCCGTTCGCCCGGGATGCCATGGACGATCTCGTCGTCGATGCTGATGCAGATGCTGGCCGGGAACGGGCGTCGTGGGTTCAGGCCGGGGTAGCCCTTGAACGACGGGATGCCACCCGACTTGCGGATGTGGGCTTCGGCGATGCGGTCGAGATGGGCGGTCGAGACGCCCGGCCGCAACTCCGACCCGACGAGCTCGAGGACTTCGGCGACGACGCGACCGGCCTGCCGCATCCGTGCGATCTCTGACTTCGACTTGCGTGTGACCATCGCTTCAGCCGGCCGCGACGCGATCGTCATCGACGGCACCGAAGACGGCTTCGGCGACGCGTTCGATCGACCCCTGGCCATCCACCGAGCGGAGCACACCAGTGGCCCGGTAATGGCTGATCACCTCGCGGAGGCCCGACAGCTGGAGCGCGAGCCGGGCCCTGATCGTCTCTGCCCTGTCGTCGTCACGCTGGATGAGCGGCGAGCCGTCCAGGTCACAGCGACCGACGACCCGCGGCGGATGCGACACCTCGTGGTAGGGGTGACCGGCATCCCGGCAGACCCAGCGACCGGACAGCCGGCGGACGAGTTCGTCGGACGGCACCTCGATGCTGATCGCCCGATCGACCCTGCCGGAGCGTCCAGCAAGGGCGACGTCGAGCGCCTCGGCCTGGGCACGGGTACGCGGGAACCCGTCGAGGACCACGCCCCCGGCAGCATCGCGCTCCGAGAGTCTGTCGAGGAGCATCGCGATGGTGATCTCGTCGGGAACGAGCTGGCCGCGCTCCATGTAGCGACGCGCCTCCAGCCCGATCGGCGAGCCGTCGCGGACCGCCGCCCGGAACAGGTCGCCGGTCGCGACATGGGGGATCCCAAGGTGCTCTGCGAGACGCGTCGCCTGGGTGCCCTTGCCGGCCCCTGGACCGCCCAGCAGGACGATTACGCTCATGCGCCGATCCCCGCGGGCGCCCCCATCGGGATCATCGGATGAAGCCCTCGTAGTTGCGCATCATCAGCTGGGCCTCGATCTGCTTCATCGTCTCGACCACGACCGACACGACGATCAGCAGGCTCGTGCCCCCGAGCCCGAGCGAACCGAGGTCGCGGAAGACCAGTCCGACGAGCGATGGGGCAACGGCGACGATGGCCAGGAACATGGCGCCGGCGAAGGTGATCCGGTTGACCACCTTGGCCAGGTAGTCCTGGGTCGGTCGGCCGGGCCTGATCCCCGGGATGAACCCGCCGTTCTTGCGCAGCTGCTCGGCGGTCTCGTCGGGTTTGAACGTGAACGCTGTGTAGAAGTAGGTGAACCCGACGGTGAGCAGGAAGTAGAGCGCGACGTAGACCACCGACTGCGGGTTGAAGAAGGCCACGATCGCGTTCGCGATGTCGGCGACGATCTGGACCTGCGACGCCGTGAAATACGACGCCAGCTGGACCGGGAAGAGCAGGATGCTCACCGCGAAGATGATCGGGATGACACCGGCCTGGTTGACTCGCAGCGGCAGGAACGTCTGGCCGCCCTGGTACATCCGTCGCCCGCGGACACGGCTCGCGTACTGGATGGGGATCCGGCGCTGGCCCTCCTGGATGTAGATGATCACCGCGACCGCTGCCACCGCTACCACAGCGAAGGCCACGAACATCGCGATATTCGGTGCGGCGAGGAATGCGCCGATGGCGCTCGGGGCACTGCTGACGATGCCCGCGAAGATGATGAAGCTGATGCCGTTGCCGATGCCGCGCTCGGTGATCAGTTCGCCGATCCACATCAGGGCGACCGATCCCGCGGTCAGCGTGGCGATCTGGGTGAGGGTCTCCCAGCTGGTCAGGCTGAAGCTCCCGGTCAGGACGCCGTTGGCGTTGAGCAGTGCCAGGAACCCATACGCCTGGAGCATCGCCATCGGCACGGCCAGATAGCGGGTGTACTGGGTGATCTTGTTGCGGCCGTACTCACCCTCGCGACTGAGCGCCTGGAGGGAGGGCACGACACCCTGCATGAGCTGCATGATGATCGAGGCGTTGATGTACGGGTTCAACCCGAGGGCCACGACCGAGAAGCTGGCCAATCCGCCGCCCGAGAACAGGTTCAGCAGACCGAACAGCGGGTTGCCGGCCAGGAACGCGTCGAGCTGCGAGCGATCGATACCCGGTACCGGCACGGTGGCCAGCAGCCGGAACACGATGAGCAGGCCAAGGACGACCAGCACGCGGCGCCGGATATCCGGCGCGCGAAATGCATTCAGCAGGGATTCGAACACGGTCAGGCGTCGGCGTCGGCGTCTGTGTCGGCGGTCGTCTCGACCTGGGCTTCGGTCACCTCCGCGACCGCCGCCTGGGACTCTGCCGCGGGTACTTCCGCGGACTCCGGCGCGGCGTCTTCGACACCGATCGCCTTGAGCGGTGCCGACGGGACCTCGAGGACCATCACGGTGCCACCGGCCGCCTCGATCTTGGTGCGTGCCGACGCCGTGAAGGCATCGGCGACCACGAACAAGGGTGCGTCCAGTTCACCGTTGCCGAGGATCTTGAGGGGCTTGTTCAGGCTGCGGACCAGCCCGACCGCGCGCAGGAGATCCTGGTTCACGGTGATCTGGGCGGTCGACCTGGTCTTGCCCTTGCCAGCGCTCGGCACACCGTCATCGGCGGTCAGCGCACCACGCTCGACGGCGGCTGCGATGGCTCCGACGTTGACGACCTCGTACTCGACCTTGAACC
>CAYNGM010000011.1:8285-17397 GCA_964396565.1 uncultured Anaerolineaceae bacterium
TCGACGGCGGCTGCGATGGCTCCGACGTTGACGACCTCGTACTCGACCTTGAACCGGTTCTTGAACCCACGCAGCTTGGGGATGCGCATGTGGAGCGGGGTCTGGCCGCCCTCGAACCACGGCGGGATCGAGCCGCCGGCGCGAGCCTTCTGGCCCTTCGTGCCACGACCGGCGGTCTTCCCCCCGCCGGCGGCGATGCCCCGTCCGACCCGGGTGCGGGGCTTGTGGGCGCCCTCGGCGGGGCGCAGGTCATGCAGCTTCATGCCTTCTCCTCGCCGCCCGTGGCGGCCGATCCTGCGGCCTCGCCGGGGATCTCCTCGACGGTGACGAGGAAGCGCACCTGGCGGACCATCCCACGCGTCGCCGGGTTGTCGGCGACGATGCTGGTGCTCCCGATGCCGTGCAGGCCAAGGGCCTTGATGGTCGCCCGGTTGCGGGCGATGTGGCTGATCGTGCTCCTGGTCTGGGTGACCTTCAACCTAGCGGGCATCGGCGACCTCCGCAGCCATCGCCGGCTGGCCGGCGATACGGCTTGTGAGCCGGACGCCACGGCGCGCTGACAGCTCCTCGGCCGAGTGCAGGCCGCGCAGCGCCTCGATGGTCGCTCGGCTCACGTTGACCGGGTTGGTCGAGCCGTAGACCTTGGACAGGATGTCGCGGATGCCGGCCGCCTCGAGCACCGCGCGGACCGAGCCGCCGGCGATGACGCCGGTACCCTGGCTGGCGGGCTTCAACATGACCTTGCTGGCGCTGAACTCGACGTTGACCTCGTGGGGGATGGTCGTGCCGACCATCGGGATACGGATGAGGTTCTTCTTGGCGTCCTCGACGCCCTTGCGGATCGACTCGGGGACCTCGCCGGCCTTGCCGAGGCCGACCCCGACGTGCCCCGCCCCGTCACCGACGACGACGACCGCGCTGAAGCTGAAGCGCCGACCGCCCTTGACGACCTTGGCGACTCGATTGATCTGGACGACGCGCTCCTCGAGCGCGAGCTTGTTCGGGTCGATGCGTGCCACTCTGGCTCCTTTCGATCAGAAGTCGAGGCCGGCGTCGCGGGCGGCATCGGCGAGCGACTTGATCCGCCCGTGGTACCGGAACCCGGCCCGATCGAAGACGACGCTTTCGACCCCGGCAGCCTTCGCCCGTTCGGCGATGAGACGACCGACCACGGCCGCCTCCTCCGACTTGGTCCTGGTGGACCCGCGAAGCTCGCGTTCTACGGTCGAGGCGGCGGCCAGTGTCCGGCCGGACGCGTCGTCGATGACCTGCGCATAGATGTGATCAAGGCTGCGGAAGACCGCAAGACGCGGCCGCGCCTCGGTACCCGCCAGGTGGAGGCGGATCCGATCGTGGCGCTTGCGTCGGGCGGCGCCGCGGCTGGCGACCTTCGTCATCGTGTCATTTCCCTTCGTCGGCCTTTACTTCTTTCCGCCGATCTTGCCGGCCTTGCCCGCCTTGCGACGGATCTTCTCGCCGGCATAGCGGACGCCCTTGCCCTTGTACGGCTCGGGCTTGCGCGTGGCGCGCACCTGTGCTGCGATCTGCCCGACCAGCTCCTTGTCGATGCCGACGACCGCGAGGCGGGTCGGGTTCTCGACCTCGAAGCTGATGCCATCAGGCGGATCGATCTCGATCGGGTGGCTGTAGCCAAGGTTCAGCGTGAGTCGCTTCCCGTTGAGCGCCGCGCGGTAGCCGACGCCGGTGATCTCGAGGCCCTTGCGGTAGCCATCGGTGACTCCGACGACCATGTTGTTGACGAGCGTGCGCGTCAGCCCGTGGAGCTGCTTGTGCCCCTTCTGCTCGGTCGGACGGGTGACCACGATGGTGCCGTCCTCCTGGCTGAGCAGCATGTCCGGGTGGAGCGACCGGCTGAGGGTTCCCTTGGGACCCTTGACCGTGAGCTGACGACCATCGATGGATACGTCGACGCCAGACGGGACGGCGACCGGGAGACGTCCGATACGCGACATGGTCGACCTACCAGACGTAGGCCAGGACTTCGCCGCCCAGCTGCGCCTGACGCGCCTGCTGGCCGGTCATGATCCCCTGGCTCGTGCTGACGATGACTATGCCGAGACCGCCCAGGACCCGCGGGATCTCCGTCTTGCGTGCGTAGACACGCAGACCGGGCTTGCTGATCCGCTTGAGGCCGGAGACGACCGGGACCTTGCCGTCGACGTACTTGAGGGTGATGCGCAGGACCGCGCTGGGCCCTACCTGTTCCTCGGTCACGTCGGCGATGAAGCCCTCGGCCTTGAGGATGCGGGCGATCTCACGCTTGGTCCGGGATGCCGGCACGACCACCTCTGTGTGGCGGGCGCGCGACGCGTTCCGGACGCGGGTGAGCATGTCCGCGATCGGGTCGGAGATGTTCATACCTGTCCTACCAGCTCGACTTCGTGACGCCCGGCAACTCGCCCAGGAGCGCTCGCTCCCGGAAGCAGATGCGGCAGAGCGCAAACCGTCGCATGAAGGCCCGCGGTCGCCCGCACACGTAGCAGCGGTGATACGCCTGCACCTTGTGCTTGGGTGTCCGCCTGGTCTTCGCGATCATGGATTTCTTGGCCATGGTGCTCCCTCCCCGCGCCTACGAGGCGAAGGGCATGCCGAGGAGTTCAAGAAGCTTCTTGCTCTCCTCGTCGGTCTTCGCCGTCGTCACGATGCTGATCTCCAGCCCGCGGAGACGGTCCACCTTGTCGTAGTCGATCTCGGGGAACGCGAGCTGCTCGCGAAGCCCGAGGCTGTAGTTGCCCCGACCGTCGAACGACTTGCCGGGCACCCCGCGGAAGTCGCGGATGCGTGGCAGGGCGAGCGTGGTCAGGCGATCAAGGAAGTCCCACATCCGCTCACCGCGGAGGGTCACCTTGGCGCCGATGGAGTTGCCCGTCCGCAGCCGGAACTGGGCGATCGAGCGGCGCGCCTTGGTCACGATCGGCTTCTGGCCGGTGATCGCGGTCAGGTCGCCAAGCGCGGCGTCCAGCGCCTTGGCGTTGGTCAGCGCCTCCCCGAGCCCGATGTTCACGACGATCTTGGAGACCCGTGGCACCTGGTTGGGGTTGACGTACTCGAACTGCTTCTGGAGCGCCGGCACGACCTCGGCCGAGTAGCGCTCACGGAGGCGCGAGGTCATGCCTTCACCTCCAACTGCTGGCCGCAATGGCGGCAGACACGGACACGTCGGCCGTTGTCGAGGGTCGCGTGGGCGACCCGGGTCGGCTTGCTGCAACTGCTGCAGACGAGCATCACCTTGGCGATCGGCAGGGGCAGGGCGACCTCGAGGATGCCGCCCGGCTCGACCCGCGGCACGCCGCCGATCCCACCGGTGGAACCCTGGCGTGGCTTGGTGTGGCGCTTGGCGATGTTCACCCCGCTAACGACGACGCCGACTCCGGCCGCCGACGACCCCCGACGGAACATGCTCCGACCGCCCCGCGGCGCCGCCTCGCGGCGGACGACACGCTCCACCTTGCCGCGCTTGCCGGCATCCTTGCCGGAGAGCACGACGACGGTGTCGCCGGTGCGGATCTCGGGGACCTTGGGTGACTTGCCCGGGGTCGTTCGGACGGCCATCACAGCACCTCCGGCGCGAGCGACACGATCTTCATGTAGTTGCGGTCGCGCAGCTCACGAGCGACCGGACCGAAGATCCGAGTGCCGCGCGGGTTGCCCTGGTTGTTGATGAGCACGGCAGCGTTCTCGTCGAAGCGGATGTAGCTGCCGTCCGCACGTCCATACTCCTTGGCCGTGCGGACCACGACGGCACGCACCACATCGCCCTTCTTGACCGCAGCGTTGGGGATCGCCTGCTTGACGCTGGCGATGATGACGTCACCTACACCGGCGGTCGTCTTGAGCGAGCGACCCACCACCCGGATGCACTGGATGCTTCGGGCGCCCGTGTTGTCCGCCACCTTGAGGCGGCTCTGGGGCTGGATCACGACGCGGTCCCCCCGTCGTCGGCAGCCGCGGTCGCGGCTGTCTCGGCGACATCGGGATCGGCACCGGCGGAGTCCGAGGCATGGCCGCGACCCGGGTGCGCCGCGGCGTGGATGGCCTCGGTGGTGGCCTCCTCCTCGGCTACGACCGACTCGCCGGGCAGACTGTGCTCGCCGGCTCGGGCGACGACACTGACCAGTCGCCAGCGCTTGGTCGCCGAGAGCGGGCGTGCCTCCTCGATCAGGACGGTGTCACCGATCCGGGCGTCGTTGGCCTCGTCGTGGGCCTTGAACTTCGTGCTCAAGCGGATGACCCGCTTGTACAGCCGGTGTCGCGCCAGTCGCTCGACGGACACGACGATCGTCTTGTCCATCTTGTCGCTGACCACGCGGCCGACCTTCGTCTTCCGCTGTCCCTGCACCTTGGTGTTCGCTCCTGTCATCGCGTGATGTCCCGTCAGGCCGTCTTGTCGAGCTTGCGCTCGCGCTGGACGGTCAGGATCCGCGCGATCGTTCGCCGCGTCTGCGGGATCGTGCTGTAGTCCTTCAGTTGGCGCGTGGAGAGCGCGAAGCGCGCGCCCCACAGGTCCTGCTTGGCTTCACGCAGGGCCTCGTCCAGTTCCGCATCAGAGAGGGTGCGGACTTTCTCGATGTCCATCCGTCACGCCTCCTTCGCGCCGTCACGGACGACCACGCGGGTCGCCACGGGCAGCTTGTGGCTGGCCAGGCGCATCGCCTCGACCGCGGCGTCATGGTCGACGCCGGCCATCTCGAACAGGATCCGGCCGGGCTTGACCACGGCTACCCAGTGGTCAGGGGCGCCCTTGCCCGAGCCCATCCGGGTCTCGGCCGGCTTCTTGGTCGCCGGCTTGTCCGGGAAGATGCGGATCCAGATCTTGCCGCCGCGCTTGACCGAGCGGGTCATCGCGCGTCGGGCCGCCTCGATCTGGCGGCTGGTGATCCAGGCTGGTTCCTGGGTGGCCAGCCCGTACTCACCGAAGGCGACGGTGTGGCCGCCCTTGGCCAGACCGGACATGCGGCCGCGCATGACCTTGCGATGCTTGACACGTCGGGGCATCAGCATGGTCAGGCTCCCGTCCCCGCCCCGCTCGGGGCGCCTGCGGCAAGCTCTGGTCGGCGGACCGGCTCGCTGGCGACGTCACCACGGTAGATCCAGACCTTGACCCCGATCCGTCCGTAGGTCGTGTGGGCGTGGACCTGCCCGTAGCTGATATCCGCGCGCAGCGTGCCAAGCGGGATGCGTCCTTCCTTGTCCCATTCCCGGCGGCCCATCTCAGACCCACCAAGACGACCCGCGACGGCGATCTTGACGCCCTTGGCACCGGCCTTCATGGAGCGCTGGATCGACTGCTTCATCGCCTTCTTGAAGGCGATGCGGCGCGACAGCTGGCCGGCGATGTTCATGGCCACGAGGTGCGCGTCGAGCTCCGGCTGGCGGATCTCCTTGATCTCGAGCTTGACCTTGCGGTTGCTCAGCGCGCCGATCTGCTGGCGCAGGACCTCGACGTTGGCTCCGCCCTTGCCGATGACGATGCCGGGCTTGGCCGTGTGGATGGTCACCGTTACGTGGTTGATGCCACGTTCGATCTCGACCCCGCTGACGCTGGCGTTGGCCAGCCGCCGCTCGATGAGCCGGCGGATCGCGATGTCCTCCTTGAGCGAGGTCGTGTACTCCTTGTCCGCATACCACTTCGCGGTCCAGGTGCGCGAGACACCCAGGCGGAAGCCGTACGGATGGACCTTGTGTCCCATGTCAGGCCTCCTGGTCCGCGACGACGATGGTGATGTGGGTCATCGGCTTGTGGATCGGGAAAGCCCGACCCTGGGCCCGCGGCCGGAAGCGCTTGATGGTGGGACCCTCGTTGGCGATGGCGTCCGCGACGATCAGGTCTTCGGCGGACAGATTGTGGTTGTTCTCGGCATTCGCGGTCGCGCTCTTGAGGACGCGCGCGACGTCGACCGCTGCCCGCTGCGGCATGAAGCGCAGCAGCGCGGCGGCCTCCTCGACCGGCTTGCCCTTGATGGCCTGGGTGACCAGGCGGGTCTTGCGGGTCGAGCCGCGGAGGTACTTGGCGGTGGCGGAAACACGCACGGTCGGTCGCTCCTACTTCAGCGCCGTCGACCGCTCGGTGTGCTTGCCATGCCCGCGATAGTTGCGGGTTGGGCTGAACTCACCAAGACGATGGCCGACCATGTTCTCGGTCACGTAGACCGGGATGTGCTTCTTGCCGTTGTAGACGGCGATGGTGTGGCCGATGAAGGTCGGGAAGATGACCGACGCACGCGACCAGGTCTTGACGACCTTCTTCTCGTTGCGCTTGTTCATCTCCTCGATCCGGCCGAGGAGGCGGGCCTCGACGAACGGGCCCTTCTTGACGGAACGGGACATCTGCTCCTACCTCCCCGTCTACTTCCGATGCCGCGAACGGACGATCAGGCGTCCGGTCGTCTTCGACCGCCGGGTGCGATAGCCCATCGCGGGCTTGCCCCACGGGGTCTTGGGCGGCATCCCGGTCGGGGACTTGCCCTCGCCACCGCCATGCGGATGGTCACGCGGGTTCATGACGACACCCCGGACCTCCGGTCGCTGGCCCATGTGTCGGGCCCGCCCAGCCTTGCCGAGGTTCTGATTCTCGTGATCGAGGTTGCTGACCTGGCCGACGGTGGCCATGCAGCGGATGGGGATGCGTCGCATCTCGCCGGACGGCATCCGGACCGTGGCCCAGTCGCCCTCCTTGGCCAGCAGCTGGGCGGACGTCCCGGCGGACCGGACGATCTGGCCGCCCTTGCCCGGGGTCAGCTCGATGTTGTGGATGGTCGTGCCCAACGGGATGTTGGCCAGCGGCAGGGCATTCCCCACCCGTGCCTCGGCATCCGGTCCGGCAACGACCACGTCCCCGACCCTGAGGCCGTGGGGGACGAGGATGTAGCGCTTCTCGCCATCGCGATAGTGAAGGAGGCCGATCCGCGCCGAGCGGTTGGGGTCGTATTCGATCGTGGCGAGCCGCGCGGGGACGCCAAGCTTGTCACGCTTGAAGTCGATCCGCCGGTAGTGCTGCTTCTCGCCCCCACCACGGTGACGCACGGACAGTCGCCCCTGGTTATTGCGGCCGGAGCCACGCTTCTGCGGCTCGAGGAGCGGCTTGTAGGGCTCCCGGGTGGTGATCTCCTCGAAGGTCGATCGGGTCATCTGCCGGAGCCCCGGCGACGTGGGCTTGTAACTGCGCAGTGGCATCGCTCAGACCCCCTCGAAGAATTCGATCTTCTGGCCGGGGGCCAGGGTGACGATGGCCTTGCGCCACGGCGTGGTGTGGCCGACGATCCGGCCACGCTTCGTTCCGCGTCGCTTCTCCTTGGCCTTCGTGGTGAGGACGTTGACGGACACGACCGTCACCTTGTCCGCCTTGTACAGCTCCTCGATGGCCGCCTTGATCTGGATCTTGTTGGCGTCGTCGTGGACGGCGAAGGTGTACTTCCCCCGCTCCGACTCGGTGATCGACTTCTCGCTGATCACCGGGCGCAGGATGATCTCTGGCGCGGTCAGGGCGCTCACGCGTACACCTCCTGCATCCGGGCGAGAGCGGGCTGCTCGATGAGCACGAGGTCGGCGTCGATCAGGTCCACCACGTTGAGCGAGTCGGCGAGGATGACCTCGACTCTGGGCAGGTTGCGGGCCGACAGCTCGAGGGTCTGGTCGCGCGCCGGAGCGACGACCAGCACCCGCCCGTTGGCGTCGAGAGCGCGCAGGACGCCGGCGAGTTCACGGGTCTTGATGGCCTCGAGCCCGAACGTGTCGATGACCTTGAGCTGGTCGTCACCGAGCTTGGCCGTCAGCGCGCCGCGCAGCGCGAGGCGCTTCATCTTGCGTGGCAGCCGCTGCTCGTAGGAGCGCGGATGCGGTCCGAACACCGCGCCGCCGCCGCGGTAATGCGGTGCGGTCCGCGAGCCCTGGCGGGCGCGGCCGGTGCCCTTCTGGCGGTACGGCTTGCTGCCGCCGCCACGGACCTCGCCGCGGGTCTTGGTGTCATGGGTGCCGACGCGACGGCCGGCGAGCTGGGCGGTGACGACCTGGTGGAGCACGGCGACGTTGACCGGCGCAGCGAACAGCTCGTCGCTGAGCTCGACGTCGCCGACCGTCTTTCCGGTCCGGTCGTAGAGGGGGATGGAGGGCATCGTCAGGCCTTCTTCACGAGGATGAGCGACCCACGCGCACCGGGGAGGCTCCCCTTGACGAGCAGCAGGTTGCGATCGGCGTCGGTGCGCACGACGCGCACCTTCTTGATGGTCACCCGCTCGTCGCCCATGTGGCCGGCCATGCGGAGGCCCCGGTAGACCCGCCCGGGCGTCGTGCCCGGCCCGATGGAGCCCGGCTCCCGGTGATGGTCAGAACCGTGGGTCTTGGGACCACGGCGGAAGTTGTGGCGCTTGATCTGGCCGGCGAAGCCCTTGCCCTTGGACACGCCGGTCACGTCGACGTCGTCGCCGGCACTGAACAGGTCCTCGACCGACAGCGTCTGGCCGACCTCGTAGTCATCGACGTTGTCCACGCGGAACTCGCGGATGGTCGCCACCTTGGGCAGGTCCTTGAGTTGGCCCGCCTCGGGCCTGGTCAGCTTCCTCGCGACTTCCGTACCGAGCTGGACGGCCGTATAGCCGTCCCGGGCATCGGTGCGCAACCGCGTAACGGTATTGGGTTCGATGGCCAGGACGCTCACGGCCACCATCGTGCCGTCATCCTGGAACACCTGGGTCATGCCGACCTTGCGGCCGATCAATCCGATACTCATCGCACTACATCTTGATTTCGATATCGACGCCCGCGGCCAGGGACAGTCGCATCAGGGCATCGACGGTCTTCGAGCTCGGATCCAGGATGTCCACGAGCCGCTTATGGGTGCGGATCTCGAACTGCTCCCGGGAGTCCTTGTCGATGAACGGTGAGCGCAGGACGGTGAACTTCTCGATACGCGTCGGCAGCGGGACCGGACCGACGACATCCGCGCCGGTGCGCTGGGCTGTCTCGACGATCTGGGCCGCCGACTGATCGAGCAGTCGATGGTCGTATGCCTTGAGGCGGATGCGGATCCGCTGCTTGGTCGCCATGTCGGGCCTACGCGGTGATGCTGACGATGGCGCCGGCGCCGACGGTCCGG
>CAYNGM010000012.1:0-17182 GCA_964396565.1 uncultured Anaerolineaceae bacterium
CGCACGCGCCGCACCATGTCCCGAAGGAGTGGGCAGACAAGTACAAGGGGGCGTTCGCGCACGGCTGGGATCGCCAGCGCGACATCACCCTGGCTCGCCAGAAGGAACTCGGCGTCGTACCGGCGGATACCGTCGCCACCGCGCGACATCCCGAGATCACCGCCTGGGACGACATGCCGGCCGAGCTGCGGCCCGTCCTCGAGCGCCAGATGGAGGTGTACGCGGGGTTCCTGGAGCACACCGACCATCACGTCGGGCGGGTCATCGATGCCATCGACAAGCTCGGCATCATGGACGACACGCTCATCTACTACATCATCGGCGACAACGGGGCGTCGGCCGAGGGGACGATCAACGGCGCGTTCAACGAGATGGCCAACTTCAACGGGATGGCCGCGCTCGAGACGCCGGAGTTCCTGCGCTCCAAGATGGATGAGATCGGCTCGCCGACCTCGTACAACCACTACTCCGTCGGGTGGGCCTGGGCGATGTGCACGCCGTTCCAGTGGACCAAACAGGTCGCCTCGCACTGGGGCGGCACGCGCAACGGGACCATCGTCCACTGGCCCAAGGGGGTCGCCGAACGCGGCGGAATGCGCTCGCAGTTCTGCCATGTCATCGATATCGCCCCGACCATCCTGGAGGTGGCCGGTCTGCCCGAACCGACCCTGGTCAACGGTGTGCTCCAATCCCCGATGGAGGGCCGGAGCATGGCCTACACGTTCGGCGATGCGGCTGCGCCGGAGCGCCATGACCTCCAGTACTTCGAGATGTTCGGCAACCGCGGCATCTACCACCAGGGTTGGAGTGCCGTGACCAAGCACCGCACACCGTGGCTTCTGACCGAGCAGGCGCCTCCGTTCGACGCGGACCGCTGGGAGCTCTACGACGGTTCGCGCGACTACTCGCAGGCGCACGACCTCTCGTCCGAGATGCCGGACAAGCTGGCCGAGCTCCAGCGGCTGTGGCTGATCGAGGCGACCAAGTACAACGTCATCCCGCTCGACGACCGGACCGGCGAACGGCTCAATGCGGACCTCGCCGGGCGGCCGGTGCTGGTCAGGGGCAACTCGCAGGTCCTGTTCGGGCACATGGGCCGACTCTCTGAGCACAGCGTCCTGAACATCAAGAACAAGTCGTTCTCGGTGACCGCGGAGGTGGAGATCCCCGAGCGACCCGTCGGTGGCGTCATCGTCGCCCAGGGTGGACGCTTCGGCGGCTGGGCCCTGTATGCCCAGGACGGTCGGGCGAAGTTCGTCTACAACGTCCTTGGCATCCACGAGTTCCCGACGGAGGCGACCGAGGCCATCCAGGCTGGTACGCACCAGGTCCGGATGGAGTTCGCCTACGACGGTGGCGGCCTGGCCAAGGGCGGCAACGTGAGCCTCTACTACGATGGTCGCAAGGTCGGTGAGGGCCGCGTCCCGATGACCCAGCCGATGATCTTCTCGGCCGACGAGACGACCGATGTCGGCTACGAGTCAGGGACTCCGGTCACGGCCGACTACACGACTCACCAGTCGCGGTTCACCGGGAAGGTCAACTGGGTCCAGCTCGACATCGGCGAGGACGACCACGACCACATGATCGACCCGGAGGAACACCTGCGCCTGCTGATGGCCAGACAATAGGTTCGTGATCGGACGTGCGGGCTCCGCCGGTCCGCACGTCACCCTTTGCGCAGTGCCCTCGGGTTACGCAGTGCCATCGGGTCGTCAGCGCGACCCGATCAGGCGGGTGCCCGCTCGTTCCAGGACTCGATCACCGGGGCGTCGTGCTCCCAGCCGAGGACGCTGATCGTTGCCGTCCCGAGGGCGAACAGACGCCCCTCCGTCGGGGGAAGGTGAAGCCAGCGCGCCGCGAGAACGCGGAGCAGGTGCCCGTGCGCGACGATCAGCGTGTCGCCATGGACCTCGGTACTCAGGAGTCGATCGATGACACGGTCGGCTCGCTGGGCGACGTCGTCGGGCTGCTCGCCGTCCGGCCAGGGGCCGGTCCAGATCCGCCAGCCGGGGTACCTCGTCCGTATCTCGGTGGAGGTCAGGCCCTCGAGGGCGCCGTAGTCCCACTCGCGGAGGTCCGGATCGCGGATCGCATCCGGGTAGCCAGCAAGGGCGGCCGTCTCGGCCGCCCGCGAGAGAGGACTGGTCAGGACGAGGGCGAACGATCGCCCGGTCAGGCGTCTCCCGAGCGTGTGTGCCTGGTCACGCCCGACCTCGGTCAGTTCGATATCCGTTCGGCCGGTGTGCCGGCCGAGTCGCGCCCACTCGGTCTCACCGTGGCGCACGAGGACGACCTGGCGCTCCGCCGGTGCCTCCGATCGGTTCGCCTGGTCACGATCGACCGCGGTCACAGGGTCGTGTCCGGGCGACGATGCTCATCCGGCGCGGCCTCGAAGAAGTCGCGTGGCCGCCACCCGAAGACGGGTGTGATGGCCATCGTCGGGAAGGTCGTGATCCTCGTGTTGTAGCGGTAGACCTGGTCGTTGTAGAGCTCGCGTCGGTCGGCGAGCATCGATTCCAACCGCTCGATCGAACCCTGCAGCTCCATCACGTTCTCGTGTGAGGTCAGCTCCGGATATGCCTCCATGACGGCGAACAGCGAGCGGACCGCCGTCGTGGTCGCATCCGAGTGGATCGCCTTGTCCGGGATCGGCTCGGTGGGGGAGTACCCGGCACGCGCCCGGGTCACGTCCTCGAGGACCCCGGACTCGAACGCCATCAGGCCGCGGACCGCCGACACGAGGGCAGGAAGCTGGTCATGACGCTGCTTGAGGACGACATCGATGTTGGCCGCTGCCTTGTCGATGCGCTGTCGTAGTGACATGACAGCGTTGTAGCTTGCTACCACGATGAAGCCCAGGATCGCCAGCAGCAGACCGAGCGCGAATGCGGCGGCGAGGGTCTCTGGTCTCACGCCCCGAACCCGCCACCGAACATGATCGCGAGGGCCATCGCGGAGGCGATGGACAGGACGGCTCCGAGCAGGCCCAGCGCGAACCGGCCCTCGCTGCGGGCGGTCGCCGCGCCCGGCACGCCGTATGCGATCAGGAGCGGGACGTCGAGCCCACTCGCGAGCACGAGTGTCTCCGGCGCGATGGTGAACCGCCGTTGCGCACGGGCGGCTTCCGAGGCTGGTGCGAGCGGCAGGTGGTCGGCATCCGGGTCGAGTTCGGGTGGTCGCGTCGGCCGGCCGATCCCGAAGCCCGGGATGGCCGCGTTGCCCCACGCCTCCGTGGGGTCATCGGCAAGTCGACCGGCAGCCCTGGCCTCGGCCAGATCCGCTGCGACCTCCGGGTCGTCGGCGCCGACGACGCCGCCCATCGATACGTCGGCCTCGGTCGGGTCCGAGAGATCGCCGAACGGCATCGCCCGACCGACGATGGTCACCTCATCGCCGGGACCAAGGCGCGCCTCTCGATAGCGGCGTGTCCCGCGATGATCATCGCGGAGGAGGGGATGAACCTCGTCCGACCGGGTTTGCTGCACGGTGAGCAGGGCGGCGACGGCCGCCGCTCGATCCGCGGGCTCGAGAGCGACAGCCGAGCCGGTCCGCAGGTCGAGACCGGCCGGCTCCTCACCGAACGTGCCGGTCTTCGCGTCGAAGCGGACGGGCGCATCCCAGCGCGCTCCTCGTGGGAAGACCCGGATGGTGGCGCCTTCGCCGTCGCGGACCAGGAAGCCGACCGCGCGCTCCTCGGTGAGATCTCCGAGCGCGTCGCCCAGGTCATCCTCGCGTCGGATGGAGGACCGGTAGTAGACGCACGGCTGGCTCTGCAGCGGCGAGGTCAGGATCGCGTCGGCCGTCTCGATCGTCCCGGCGACGCGGACTTCGCCCGCGGCAAGGCTCGCGATCGATGAGCTGCTCGTGTCACCGATCCGCAGGGCCGTCCGGTACCCGCTCATCCCGCGGGCCAGCATGACCAGCCCGATCGCGACACCCACGAGCGCGCCGGCGGCAAGCGATGGATCGAACGTGCCTGTCATCCCGCGGCATCGTACGTGACCTTGGCGCCCCGGCTCACCCCTCTCGGGTCCCATCGCGACCGGGACTCCCGGGCATCGGGTCCGAGCCATGTCCGTGTGCTAGCCTCCGCCCGTCGTCGCGGGTCGTTCGTGCCCGCGCTCCTCGAGGGCACGCCGATGCGCCTGACTGACTGGCGGGGACGCACCCCGCACCGTGAGTCGATGACGTCGAAGGTGATCGACGTGATCGTGCCGCTTCTGCGCGCGTTCGGTGCGGAGGCTGACCCCGTGTGTTGGGTGGTCTGGGGTGACGACCCGGCGGTCCGCTACGTCGTGTTCGTCCCGACCAGCACGGGTCTGGTCCAGGTCCATGTCCGGGTCAACGTTCCGCAGGAGGGACCGCGCGCCAGCGCCAAGCTGATCCGCTGGAGCAGGGTGCAGGTCGGGGAGCTCGCGATCGAGATGGCCCAGGGCCATCGACTCCTGAGCTTCCAGGTGGAGGGGCAGGTCCTCAAGGGCACCGATTCCGACGCCGATGACATAGCCGCCTTCGCACTCGACCTCATCGCGGCCATCGATGGGCGTCCACCGGTCGAACACCCGCCCGTCCGGGCACGCCGCACGACCACCAAGGCGCCGACGAAGGCGACGACGCGTCGCACGTCCACGGCGCCCAAGCGTCTCGCGCCCGGGTCCGGAGGCTGAACCTGGACGGTCCGGTCATCTTCGACATGGATGGCGTTCTCGTGGACTCGCAGATCTGGTGGCACGAAGTCCGGGTCGAGTTCGCCCAGGCACATGGTCGCGTCTGGACGACCGAACTCGAGGTCGCCACGATGGGGGCCAATTCGCGCGAGTGGGCGCTGATGATGCGTGACTGGCTTGACCTCACGATGTCTGCCGAAGCCATCGAGCGGGCGATCGTCGACGGGGTCGTCGAGCGCTTCCGACTGGAGGGAGCGCCCCAGATCGACGGCGCCGTCGACGCCGTACGGCGGATCGCCTCGGGCCGCCCGGTGGCGGTGGCCTCGTCGGCGCACCACGACGTGATCGATGCGGCCCTCGCCGCGATAGACCTCTCAGTGCTGTTCGCGGCGATCGTCTCGTCCGACGATGTCGCGCGGGGCAAGCCGGCTCCGGACGTCTACCTTGAGGCGGCCCGTCGCCTTGGTGCAGACCCTTCGAGGTGTCTTGTGGTGGAGGACTCCATCAACGGCGTCCGGGCGGGTATCGCGGCCGGGATGACGGTCGTACTCATACCCAATGAGGCCGTTCCGCCAGCGCCTGGCGCTCATGACCTGGCCGATGTCGTGCTCGAGCGCCTGGCCGACCTTGATCCGGCGGTCATCGCACCCGGCCGCGCTGCCTCCCACCCGGGATGAATGCCCCCCGTCGCGCGACAGGGGATCGACTTCCTGGACCGAGCGTCAGCCCGTGGCGCCGCACCGTCCGCTACTGGCTGTCGCGCTCTGCTATCTGGGTGATGGCACGCGGCTATCTCCGGTTCCGGGTCGAGGGCCGCGAACGACTGCCGGATGGCCCAGCCATCTATGCCTTCAACCACCTGTCATGGCTGGATCCGTTCGTTCTGATGGCCGTCCTGCCGTTCCGCCCGCGGCTGTTCTTCTTCGGACCAAAGGAGGAGGACATGACGAGAGGTGGTCGGAACCGGTTGATGGTGTGGACCGGGTCGGCCATCCCGTACAAACCCGGCAAGAACGACCTGCTCGCTGCGACCCGACATGTAGCGGCCGTCATCGAGTCGGGCGGAGTCGTGGCGATCGCCGCCGAGGGACGGATCGGGGCCATCGAGGACCGGCTCTGGCCGCTCAACGAGGGTCCGGCATTCTTCGCGCTGCGTTCCGGCGCCCCCCTTGTACCGATCGCGATCAACGGGACCTCGTGGGTGGCCTTCGGACGGCGGGTCCGGATCCGGATCGGCGAGCCGATCATGGGGGTCGGGCGTCCTGATCGCGCTGGTATCGCCGGGATGACGGTCGTCCTGGCCGAGCGTCTCGGGGGGCTCGTCTACGGTGCGCCGGCCGTGGCGCCGCCAGGGAGGCCGGGACGTTGGATCACCGAACAGTTCAACGACTGGCCGGAGGGCTCGCGAGAGGCAACCCATGCGGCGGCGCTCCACCAGGGCGTGACGGTGCCGGATGAGGGCGCCTGAGCGGTCGCATCTGGCATACTCGGACCGACCGTCTCACATCTCAGGAGGGACCGTGGCAGCGACCGGACTGTCGGCCGACCCGGCGGAATACAAGGCACGTCTGCACGAGCAGAGCGACGAGCAGATCGACAGCTGGGCGTCCGAGCTCATGCGCGACGTCGCCAAGCGGCGTGGTGTCCGGCGGGTGATCACGGATTTCCAGTCCGCTGCTGGCCTTGACGACGCTGGTTTCGAACGGGTGTTCGCATCTGGAGACGGGCCCCCGGCGATGGTCGGGCGAGACGCCGGAGGTGGACTGATGGTGCCTGCCATAGCCCTGCATGCCCTCGTGCCGGGCATCCGGACGACCTCGCCCAACGGTCGCGACGACCTGATTGCCTACCTCGTGGCGAACTTCGACGAGCTCGTCTACATCTGATCCGCGCCAGCGGACGGCCCATGTCCGTCGGCGGACGTCGGATAGACCCCTGGTGAAGTGGGCCTCAGGCCTCTGGGTCCGCCGTCCGCACGATCGCGATCGCATTCTCCAACCGCAGCTTGGCGATCGTCAGGTACTTGGCGAGGTTCGTGCGGTCCACGTCCGGGATCGAGCGGATGGCATCCGGGTTGCGTAGGACACCGACCAGTTCGTCGAGTGCCTCGGCCAGTGACTGTTTCGCGTTGAGGAGCGAGTCCTCACCGAGGTCCATGGTCGGGGCGACCGTGGCCGGGCGAGCGACCGCTTCGAGGACCTCATCGGGGAGCATGGCGGTGGATGCTGCTGTCGAGACCGACTCTGCATCCATCGTAGGTCCCGTGACCTCATCGTCGTCGGCCGCGACGGCATCGACGGCTCCCGGACGGGCGCGCCGACCCTCGATCCGATCGCGGAGCTTGACCAGGGTGAGTTCCCCGCGGGCCACCTGCTCCGCCAGTCGACGTCGCTTTCTCGGGTCCTCGACCTTCATCAACTCATAGGCATGGGACAGCGTGTCTTTGCGCAAGGACACGAGTTCGCGGATCTCGGTCGGGGCGTCGGCGAGGCGAAGCCTGTTCTCCAGGTAGCCCTTGTCCTTGCCCAGTTTGTCGGCCAGCTTGCGGATGCTGTACCCATGCTCACGAACCATCCGGTCGTACATCGCCGCTTCGTCGAGCGGTGAGATGTCCTCGCGCTGGAGGTTCTCGATGATCGAGATCTCGAGTGCGGTGTCGTCGTCGATCTCCTCGATAAGCGCGGGGATGCTGTCCAGGCCGGCCTGCTGGGACGCGCGCCAGCGTCGCTCGCCGGCGATCAACTGGTAGCGGTTCGGACCGATCGGACGGACGAGGATCGGCTGGAGGACGCCGTGCTCGCGGATCGACGCCGCGAGTTCGTCGAGCGTCTCCTGGTTGAAGGCGAGTCGCGGCTGCTCCGGGTTCGGCTCGATGTGATCGAGCGGGACTATGCGGACGCCGACGCTGCGTGTCGGGCTGTCAGGCGAAAGCAGGCTGACGATGGCGGGGGAGAGCTCTCGTTCCTCCGACAGCCGCCGTGCCGCAGCCGCGCGAAAGTCAGTGCGTGCCAAGTTCGACCACCTCCCGCGCAAGCTCGCGGTACGTGCGAGCAGCTTCAGTGTTGCTGGCATATGAGGTGATCGGACGACCGACCAGCGGCGCCTCGCCGAGTTTGACTGTGTTGCGCACGATGCTGCTGAAGACGTGATGGTCGCCCACTACGCGCAGCTCCTCGAGCATGTCCTTGGCGAGGTTCGTCCGTCCGTCATAGAACGTCGGAAGCAGGCCAAGGATGCGCAGGTCCCGGTTCAGCTTCAAACGGATCGCGTTGATGACCTTGACGAGATTGGTCAGCCCCTTCATCGCGTAGTACTGCGTCTGGACCGGGATGATCACGCCGTTGGCCGCGACCAGACCGTTGACGGTCAGCAGCCCAAGGTTGGGTGGGCAGTCGATCAGGACGTAGTCGTAGGAGTCGATCTGGTTCTCCAGCGCTTCGCGCAGGATCTGCTCGCGACCGAGCGCCGTGAACAACTCGCCTTCGGTCGATGCAAGGTCGATGTGTGCCGGGGCGACGTCGATGCCTGCACTCTCGGTCTCGAGAACGACTTCGCGGAGCGATGACCGACCGTCCGCGAGCACGTCGGCCATCGACCGCTCGACGGTGTTGAGATTGATGCCCAGGCCAGCCGTCAGGTTCGCTTGGGGATCCATGTCGATGCAGAGGACGCGTCGGCCTTCTTCGGCGAGGGCGCCTGCCAGATTGATAGCCGTGGTCGTCTTGCCGACGCCGCCCTTCTGATTGGCGATCGCGATCACATTGGTCACAGGGGCATCACCTCGGATGAGAACGGCCGTTGCAGACGTCACCGGGAGATGTGACATCGAGAAGTGCGGGTCATCCTACTCCAGCGGACCCACGTGTGGAAGGACGAGGTTATCCACAGGACGCGCGAGTTGTTCACCGAATCTGTGGATATTCCGCGACTGCTGGGCCACGTAGTCGAGTCGGTACGGTCCCCCCGTTTCCGTGCCGATGGGCACTTGGCTCGAACCATGACGCGTCTATGATTGCCGTGTCCTTGTGCAAAGACGGTTCCCACCTGGGAGGGTCGGCGGTTGCCCACTAATGAGGAGCGCCTCGCTCGGCTGGAGCGGATGCGTGCACAGTCCCTGGAGGGCGGTGGCCCGGCGCGTGTCGAGCGCCAGCACGCGCTCGGCAAGCTGACCGCACGCGAGCGGCTCGACCTGTTGCTAGACCCGGGTTCGTTCGCGGAGCTCGATGCCTTCGTGACGCATCGTTCGACTGAGTTCGGTCTGGCCGACCAGCATGTCCTCGGCGACGGCGTGATCACCGGACATGGCACCATCGACGGCCGCCTGGTCTTCGTCTTCAGCCAGGACTTCACGGTCTTCGGTGGATCGCTGTCTGAGGCGTACGCCGAGAAGATCTGCAAGATCATGGATCTGGCGATGAAGGTCGGAGCTCCGGTGATCGGCCTGAATGACTCAGGTGGTGCGCGCATCCAGGAGGGCGTCGTGTCGCTCGGAGGCTACGCCGACATCTTCCTGCGCAACGTCCTTGCATCTGGTGTGATCCCCCAGATCTCGGTGATCATGGGGCCGTGCGCGGGCGGCGCGGTCTATTCACCGGCGATGACCGACTTCACGATCATGGTCGAGGGTTCGAGCTACATGTTCGTGACCGGGCCGAATGTCGTGAAGGCCGTCACCCATGAGGAGGTGGACTCCGAGTACCTCGGCGGCGCGACGACTCACACGACCAGGAGCGGAGTCGCCCACCTTGCTGCGGGCGACGAATCCGAGGCACTCGATGCGGTGCGACGCCTGCTCGCTCACCTGCCATCGAACAACCTGTCGGATCCGCCGATGCGCTCGACGCGTGACCCGATCGATCGCGCGGACCCGGAACTGGATCGCGTGGTCCCCGACGACCCATCGCGCCCATACGACATGCACGACGTCATCCGACGAATCGTCTATGACGGCGCGTTTCTCGAGATACAGCCCGGCTGGGCGCCGAACATCCTCATCGGCTATGCGCGGTTGGGGGGTCGCAGTGTCGGCATCGTCGCCCAGCAGCCGGCGGTGCTTGCCGGGGCGCTGGACATCGATGCGTCGGTCAAGGCCGCGCGGTTCGTTCGCACCTGCGATGCGTTCAACGTCCCGATCGTGACTCTCGTCGACGTCCCCGGTTTCCTGCCCGGTGTCAGCCAGGAACACGGTGGGATCATCAAGCATGGTGCGAAGCTGCTCTACGCATACTGCGAAGCGACCGTCCCGAAACTGACGGTCATCACGCGCAAGGCATATGGCGGCGCCTATGACGTCATGAGCAGCAAGCACATCCGCGGGGACATGAACTTCGCCTGGCCGACAGCAGAGATCGCGGTCATGGGCGCCGATGGTGCGGTCAACATCATCTTCAAGGACGACATCGCCGCAGCCGACGATCCGGTTGCCGAACGCGCGCGACTGGTCGCGTCGTATGAGGCGGAGTTCGCCAACCCGTATGTGGCGGCAGCGCGCGGATATGTGGACGAGGTGATACGTCCGTCGGAGACGCGTCCGCGACTCATCAGGTCTCTCGAGATCCTTGCCGACAAACGCGACACGAACCCACGGAAGAAGCATGGCAACATCCCCCTCTGACACGTTCCCGTCTTTGCGCAAAGACGCCACTGTGGCGTCTGGCCCGCCACCGTTTCGGCGTGTCCTCGTCGCCAACCGCGGGGAGATCGCGGTCCGGATCATCCGCGCGTGCCGTGAGATGGGAATGGAGGCGATCGCCGTCTACTCCGATGCGGACGCGACGGCTACCCACGTGCGTCTTGCCGACCGGGCGATCCGGCTTGGTCCGGCGGCGCCAGCCGAGAGCTACCTGAGGATCGATGCGATCGTCGATGCGGTCCGGGAGTCGGGCGCCGAGGCAGTTCACCCTGGGTACGGTTTCCTTGCCGAACGAGCGGCCTTCGCGCGCGCGCTCGAGGAACTCGGGGTCGTGTTCGTGGGGCCGCCATCCGTTGCGATCGACGCCCTTGGCGACAAGCTGCATGCGCGACGGACGGCGCGCTCGGTCGGCGTGCCGTCGGTGCCGGGCACCCTGGAGCCGGCGCCGGTCGACCGGCCGGAGCTCGTGGACGCGATCGTCGCCGAGGCGGAGGGGATCGGCTTTCCGCTGCTGGTCAAGGCCGCGGCCGGTGGTGGCGGACGCGGGATGAGGCGGGTCGAGCGGGCCGAGGACCTGCCGGCCGCACTTGCTTCCGGTTCCGCGGAAGCGCTCGCGGCGTTCGGTGACGGGTCGGTATACCTGGAGCGCGAGATCCGACCTGCCCGCCACATCGAGGTCCAGCTTCTGGGCGACTCGTCCGGTCGGGTGATCGCGATCGGGGAGCGTGACTGCTCGTTGCAGCGGCGTCATCAGAAGCTCGTCGAGGAGGCGCCGGCTCCAGGGCTCACTGGTGATGAGCGTCGGGGACTCCACGAGATGGCGGTCAGGGTCGCCACCGCGGCCGGTCTGCAGAATGCGGCGACCGCCGAGTTCCTTCGTGCGGAGGATGGCTCCTTCTACTTCCTCGAGGTCAACACGCGACTCCAGGTGGAGCACGGCGTGAGCGAGCTGGTCTCTGGCTTGGATATCGTCCGAGAACAGTTCTGGCTTGCCGCTGGATCGCCCCTGTCGGACGCTGCGGTTGCCGCTGCGGCGACGGCCGCGGAGCCACGAGGACACGCGATCGAGATTCGGCTGTGCGCCGAAGATCCCGCCCGGGACTTCGCCCCGACACCCGGCCGGGTTCGGCGTTGGGTGATGCCGTCCGGCCCAGGCGTTCGCGTGGACACGGCGATCGAGGCAGGGGAGCGGGTCCCGGCCGAGTACGACAACCTGATCGCCAAGATCATGGTGCACGCGGGCGATCGTCACGACGCCATCGACCGACTTCGCAGGGCCCTCGATGAGATGGAGGTGTCGGGGATCCAGACGACCCTCCCGTTCCATCGGTACGTCGCTCGGCACGGTGGCTTCCGAGCCGCCGAACTGTCCACCGACTGGGTCGCGTCCAACTGGGATGGCCCATCGGAGTATCGGGCAGCCGCGGAGGTCGCGATGCGCGCAGCGGGACTGGTGGCCAGGTCAGGCGTGTCGAGCCCGATCCCGGGTGGTCCGGAGTCGTTCGGTGCGGTCCGGATTGTTGACGGGAGTGTTGATGGGCGCTGGCGCGGGACGTCCCGTGGCGAGGCGATCGACCGGTGGCCCAGATGACCCCTGACGACCTCAAGCCGACGTCTGACCCGGCGTCGACCGCGGACCCGGGAGCCGTGCGGATCGCGCTCGCGCCGGCCAGCGCTCACGCCGACCTCGAGCCGATCGAGATCGCATCCGGCGACGGCCGCCTGGTCGAGGTCGGCCATGGGCGGGTCCTCATCGAGTCTGATGGCCCCACGACCGATGGTGCGTCGATGCAGCGCGTTCGGGTGCTTCTCGAGGCTCCGGAGCCGGCCCTCGATGGCCGCGGCGTCGAACATCGCGAGATCGTCGTGGACGGCTGGACGGTCGAAGTCCAGATCGAATCGGCGCGACATGCCGAGCTTCGCGAGAGGGCCAGACGGGGACGTCCCGAGGCAGGCCGTGGCGGTCCCACCGAGGTCCGTGCCATCATCCCGGGGAGGGTCGTCAGCGTGTCGGTGGCGCCGGGCGACACGGTGAGGGCCGGCGGGCAGTTGCTCGTGGTGGAGGCGATGAAGATGCAGAACGAGTTGCGCGCGCCGCGGGATGGGATCGTCGGATCGGTCTCGGTCGAAACCGGCGAGACGATCGAGATCGGCGACCTGCTCCTGGTGATCGAGTGACAGCCCCTGGTACTCGGGGCGCGGAGACGGGCACCACGGGCCGTCAGGTCGGGGAGGGGAGCGACCCCGCCCGCGATCGCTGGCGCGAGACTCTAAGGGCCAGGGCTCTCGCATCCGCCGCTGAGCGACGTCCCAACTTCGAGACGTCGTCCGGGATAACCATCCGCGACCTGTACACCCAGGCGGACATCGCTGGGCTTGACGAGGAGCGGGACCTGGGCCGCCCGGGCGAGTTCCCCTTCACCCGTGGCGTCCAGCCGACGATGTATCGAAGCCGCTTCTGGACCATGCGCCAGTACGCCGGGTTCGCCACGGCGGAGGAGACCAACCGCCGCTTCCGCTATCTGCTCGAACAGGGCCAGACCGGGCTGTCGGTGGCCTTCGACCTTCCGACCCAGATGGGCTACGACTCGGATGCCACAGCCGCCGAGGGCGAGGTCGGTCGGGTCGGGGTGCCGATCTCCAGCCTCGCCGACATGGCAGTGCTTGTAGAGGGCCTGCCACTCGGTGAGGTCAGCACCTCGATGACCATCAACGCGACGGCACCGATCCTGCTCGCGCTGTACGTCGCTGCAGCGGAGGCACAGGGGGTCGAACGCTCGCGGATCAGCGGCACGACCCAGAACGACATCCTCAAGGAGTACATCGCCCGCGGGACCTACATCTACCCGCCGCGGCCGTCGATGCGCCTTGTCACCGACGTCTTCGAGTTCTGCGCGACCGAGCTGCCGAAGTGGAACACCATCTCGATCAGCGGCTATCACATGCGTGAGGCCGGGGCCACGGCTGCCCAGGAGCTCGCGTTCACGCTCGCAGACGCGATAGCGTACGTGGAGGCCGCCGTCGCTCGTGGACTCGACGTTGACGAGTTCGCAGGACGCCTGTCCTTCTTCTTCGCGGCCTGGAGCGAGCTGTTCGAGGAGGTCGCCAAGTTCCGGGTCGCCCGGCGGATGTGGGCGACGATCATGCGCGAGCGCTTCGGGGCGACGAGTCCGCGCTCGATGACCTGCCGGTTCCACGTCCAGACTGCCGGATCCAGCCTGACCGCCCAGTCGATCGATAACAACGTCGTGCGGACGACGATCCAGGCCCTGTCGGCGGTCCTCGGCGGGGCCCAGAGTCTGCACACGAACTCGCGGGACGAGGCACTCGCCCTGCCGACCGAGGAGGCCGCCCGTCTCGCCCTGCGCACGCAACAGATCCTGGCCTACGAGGCCGGTGTGACCGAGACCCCCGACCCGCTCGCCGGCTCCTTCTATGTAGAGAGCCTCAGCAACGAGCTCGAGGCGGCGGCATGGGCGTACCTCGACGAGATCGAGGAGTTGGGTGGGACGCTCACGGCCATCGAGCGCGGTTTCCAGCAGCGTGAGATCCAGGAGGCTGCCTACCGCGTCCAACGGGCGATCGACGACGGCAGTCAGGTCGTCGTGGGGGTCAACCGCTTCCGCGACGACGAGATCGCGACCCCACCTACCCAGAAGATCGACCCAGAGGGGGAGCGCCGCCAGGTCGAGCGGGTCAGACGAGTGCGGGCCGAGCGCTCCGATGCGGACTGGACGGCGGCCATGGACGAGCTCGACCGAGTGGCAGCCACGGAGGGCAACCTCATGCCAGCGATCCTCCGCGCGGTCCGGGCCTACGCCACGGTCGGTGAGATCAGTGACCGGCTACGCATCGCCTGGGGCGAGCACCGCGAGCTCATCACGGTCTGAGAGCGTCGGGTTCGGACCACTCCGATGATCGCGATCCGCTCGTTTCGACCACTCGCGCTGTTCGTGCTGGTCGCCGCGCTCGTTCTCGCGTGCGTGCCGGCGCTCGGTGGTTCCTCGAGCCCCTCACGCCCGGCGGTGCCGGACCGCACGCTGGCGCCGCGCGTGACGCTGGCTCCGGCAGCGACGCTTGCGCCGATCCCGACCACCGCTGGCATCGACCCGGCCAGCGGGCTTCCGATCGTCGCCCTCGAGGCGCTCCCAGCGGAGGCCGCCGCGACCGTCGCGCTGATCGATGCCGGCGGACCGTTCGCATATCGACAGGACGGCACGGTCTTCGAGAACCGTGAAGCACTGCTCCCACGACGCGACACCGGCTACTACCACGAGTACACGGTCGAGACACCAGGCTCGGCTGACCGTGGACCACGACGGATCGTGACCGGCGCAGATGGCGAGATGTACTGGACCGCCGACCACTACGATTCGTTTCGATGGATCGCGCGCTGATCGGCGAGCTGCACGCACTGCTCGCACCCGAGGGTGAGGGCGGGCTGGTCGAGTCCGCGCACGGGCTCGATGAGGCCGCGCTGGCCGCGACAGCCAACGAGTACGGTGCAAGGTTCGTTGTGCTGCGCGGTCCGCGAACGAGGGAGCAGGTCATCTCGATGCTCCTGTCCGGGCTGGGTTCGCCGGGCTGGGCGGGGCACAACTGGGATGCCGTCGAGGAACGGCTCGGTCAGCCGGAGCCCGACGCCGCGGGGCCTATCGTCATCGCCTGGCACGACCCACTCAGCCTGGCGCAGGAGGTGGACAGCACGTTCCGGTCGGTGATCCGGTCGGCAGCGGAGGCGCGAGCCCGTTCGGGTGATGGGTCCCTGCTCGTGGTCGCCGGTCCATCGGGCCGATCCCGCAGCTCGGAGGATCACTTCATGCCGAACGTACCCGAAGGCATCCGTCGCCTTGGCAAGGTCCACCACGTGGCACTCATCGTCCGCTCGATCGATGACGCCCTCGGCCTGTGGCGCGACGCCCTCGGGCTGGATCTGGAGACGGTCATGGACATGGAGCACGACAGGGTGCGTATCGCGTTCCTGGGTGTCGGCGAGTCCAAGGTGGAGCTCGTCGAGCCGACCGACACCACGACCGGCGTGGCGCGTTTCCTCGAGACCAAAGGCGAGGGCTTCCACCACGTCTGCTTCGAGGTCCCGAACCTTGCCGAGACGCTGCTCCGGCTCGAGATCGATGGCCTCGAGCTGATCGATTCAGCGCCGCGTCGAGGCGCCGAGGGCCCGGTCGCGTTCATCCACCCACGGTCCTGTCACGGTGTGCTCGTCGAGCTCATCGAAGCCCCCGGTGGCCCCGCCTGGAAGGCGCTCGGTTTCGTCTGACCGTCGCGTCCGACCGTTTCCCCTGACCGTCTCGTCCGACCGACCCTGCGCCCCGTCCGTCAGGGAACCGGCTTGGTCGCCAGGAGCGAGAACATCAGCGGCAGCTCCCCGGTCGTGCCCGCTGGCAGGACGTAGCGGTCGGCGCCGGGCGACTGCTCGACGAGGAAGTCCACGGACCAGTCGAGGTACGGGTGCTCCTCGAGGGTCTCGATACGCAGGCCGGCTTCGATGAGCGCGGTCACGATCTCGCCCAGTCCATGGTCCCAACCGTGCTCATGCTGTTCGCCGACGTCGGCATCCGGCTCCGCGTATGAGCCGACCACGTCGAAGACGAGCGGTTCCGGGTGCTCCCAGTACGGGTAGGCCAGACGCAGCTCCCCGGGCTTGACACCATCGTTCTCGAAGGCATTCGCGACCGGGTGGATCTCGGTGATGAAGAACGTGCCGCCGGGGGCGAGGAAATGGGCGACGACTTGGGCCCAGCCGCGGATGTCGGGCAGCCAGCCGAGCACGCCACGGGACGTGTACACGATGTCGAACGCGCCCTCAAGCACCGCGGGCAGGTCGTACAGGTTCGCCTCAACGAAGCGGGCGTCCGGAAACCCCATGTCCACCGCGAGTTCGCGTGCCAGACGGATCGCCGCCGGCGAGAAGTCGGCCCCGGTGACTCGGGCCCCGAGCCTGGCCCACGACAGGGTGTCGATGCCGAAATGGCACTGCAGGTGGAGGAGCGAGCGGCCGGTAACGTCACCGACGGCATCGATCTCCTCCTGGCGCAGGCGGATGCCGCCCGCACGGAATCCTTCGAGGTCATAGTGGTCACCTGCTGCGTGGACTGCCGTCCATGCATCCCAGAGGGCCTGGTTGGCGGCATACGAGGCGGTGTGATCAGGCGCGGTCCCGCTCGCTGCCAGGTTCTCAGGCCCTTCCTGGCTGCTCAACGAAGCGACCAGGTGAAGATGACGTCGCGGGATCGGTCCCCGACGCGACAGAACGCGACGAGCTGCCCGGCGAGGTCTCTGATCCACGGCTTTTCGTCGCCCGAGATCGCCCCGAACTCCTCCTCCAGGCGGTCGATCCACCGACCGGTGATGGCATCGATCGAAGCGTCCGGTATGCGTGCGACATCGGCAATCCAGCCCGGCTCCACCCGTTCCACGGTCGTCACACCCTCGCCGGCACCACCCAGCCCCGAGCGAGCGTCCAGGAAGTCGGAAGGAGCGTCGGCATCGAGGGCGGCGCGTACGGCCTCGGCGAACAGGTCGAGCCAGGTCGGGTCGATCCCGCCGCTCATCGGCAGGTGTGCGGCGTAGCGGCCGCGCTCGGGGCTCACCCCGATCTCAGCCGCACCCAGGATGACGAGGATGTCCCGCGCGTCACCGGCGATGAGCTCCATGCGCGGCATCGGTCAGATCGCTCCGGCGGTCGAGGTCGTGGTCGAACGACGGCCGGTCAGCCGCTGTGGCCCGCGGCGCGCAGCAGCGCCGGCAGCTCGGTCGGGGAGTTCGCGACACGGAACCCCGCGGCCTCGAGCGCCTCGACCTTGGACGCCGCGGTGCCGGCGCCGCCCGAGATGATCGCGCCGGCGTGTCCCATCCGCTT
>CAYNGM010000013.1:0-9921 GCA_964396565.1 uncultured Anaerolineaceae bacterium
CGCCGCCCGAACGGGTGTGGTGCCCGACCCGTTCGTCGCGCGCCCGGCCGCGCGCCAGATGACAATCGGCGAGGCAGCGGCCGACGTACAAATCGATGCCTTCCGACGCACACCGCTCCACGATGAGCACCTCGCGCTCGGCGGACACATGGACCGGTTCGGCGGCTGGTACCGACCGTGGCACTATGGCGATCACCTCGCTGAGTACTGGGTGGTCCGTGAGGCGGTCTCGATCGGCGACGTCAGCACCCTGGGCAAGATCATCGTCGCCGGTCCGGACGTCGTCGAGTTCCTCGAGCGGATCTACCCATGCGACATCGCGGACATCAGGATCGGCCGGTCGCGCTACGCGCTGCTCCTGAACGAGCGCGGCCACGTCATGGACGACGGGATGATCGTGCGCGACGGGGAGCATCGGTTCACGCTCACGTTCACTTCGGGTGGGGCTTCGGGCGCCGAGATGTGGCTGCGCGACTGGCTCGACGCCTGGGGCCTTCGCGTCCACGTCCTGGATCGGACGATGTCGCTGGCAGCGATCAACGTCACGGGGCCGCTCGCCGGGGAGCTGCTGAGGCGCGCGGGGCTCTCGGACCCTCCACGCTTCCTTGGTCACATCCGGGCCGATGTGGCCGGCGTGCCCTGTCATGTGATGCGTCTGTCGTTCACCGGTGAGGCAAGCTTCGAGCTCCATCACGCGGTCGATCGGTCGGTCGAGCTGTGGAGGGTATTGCTCCATCTCGGCGCAGACCTCGGGATCCGGCCACACGGTCTGCAGGCGCTGTTCGGCCTGCGGCTGGAGAAGGGCCATGTCATCGTCGGCATGGACACCGACCTCGACTCGACCCCGCGCCGACTGGGGATGGACTGGGCGATCCGCATGGACAAGCCCTTCTTCATCGGGCGCGCGGCCCTCGAACGGACAGCGAAGCTGCCTGACCGGCGGCGCTGGATGGGTTTCACCATGGCCAGCGAGGCCGCCGACGGCACAGCGCTGCTGGCTCCGGTCGAGGGATCGCCGATCTTCGATGGCGACGGCCGCGAGATCATCGGCAGCGTGACGGGAAGTTGGCGCTCCCCGGCCCTGGGCCGGACCGTCCTCCTTGGCTGGCAGCGACGGACGCCATTTGTCGATCGCGTGACCATCGATGGCCGTGAGGCCGTCGTCAGCCCGACCCCCTTCTACGACCCGGACGGCCGCCGTGCTCGTGCTTGAGCCGATCCGTGGCCTGCGCGTGGTCGCCGATCCGGGGGCGCTCGATCGCGCGCGCTGGGCCGGTGCCGACGTTCTCGTTCTGCGGTTTGCCACCGATGACGCCCTGGCGATCGGAGCGACCGATGTCGAGCTCGACGACACTCACGCGATCGTCGAGGACGAACGCGGCTATGTCGGGACCTGGATCGCGGTCGAGGAGGTCGCCCGGCACGCCGAGTGGCCCCTGCCGACTGCGCGGCCGGCGCTCACCCAGGGTGCGATCGCCGGGGTCCCGGCCAAGGTCTGGCTCCCCGCCGGCGATGACGGACGTGCCCTCCTCGTCGTCGCGGGCGCCGCATCGGCGGTCCTCGCCGCCCGTCTGGGCCGGGGACGACCATGATCTCGAGCCGGACCGTCGCGAGCGGACTGGTCCAGACGCTGCCCCCCATCCGCTGGGCAGAGACGCCCAGATCGTCATACGACGTCGTGATCGTGGGTGGCGGCGGCCACGGTCTCGCCACCGCGTACTACCTGGCGACGCGTCACGGGATCACCAACGTCGCCGTCTTCGAGGCCGACTACATCGCGTCCGGGAACACCGGGCGCAACACGACCATCATCCGCGCCAACTACGGCATCCCCGAGGCGGTCCGGTTCTACGACCACAGCCTGCGGATGTACGAGACGCTCGAGGAGGAGACGGGTGCCCGCATCCTCCACCGGACGCGCGGGATCCTGTGGTGCGCGCACACGGAGATGGCCCTGCGGACGGAGCGGGCGCGCTGCGCGCTCAATGCGGCGCTCGGGGTGGAGACCGTGATGATCGGCCCCGAGGAGGTCAAGCGGCTCGTGCCCCAGATCGACCTGGCCGGAGACGGCCGATATCCGATCCTGGGGGCCTCGTACCACGTGCCCGGTGCCACCGCTCGACACGACCGGGTGGCGTGGGCCTACGCAAGCGGGGCATCGCAGCGTGGTGTGGACCTGTTCCGGCACTCCCCGGTGAGCGCGTTCCGGACCAGCGAGGACGGCTCAAGGGTCGTCGGAGTGGAGACACCGTTCGGACCCGTGGCGGCCGGTTCAGTACTGTCGGCGACCGGTGGTCGCGTGACACGGTTGATGGGCGACGTCGGGATCCGTCTGCCGATCCGGACGCACCCTCTCCACGCATTCGTCACCAACGACCACGAGCGAAGCCTCGGTCCGATCGTCGCCTCCACGGAGCTCATGTGCTACGCATCCCAGACCGGCCGTGGCCAGATGCTGATCGGGGCGGAGTTCGATGCCCAGCCGTCGTACTCGCGCCAGAGTTCGTTCGATGCCCTGCGCGGCTACGCCTACAAGATGTCGCTGATGCTCCCGTTCCTGCGCGACCTGCGCATCCTCCGAACCTGGGCGGGCATCTGCGACATCTCCATCGACTACAGCCCGATCATGAGCACGACGCCGCTCGACGGGCTGTTCGTCACGACCGGGTGGGGGACATGGGGCTTCAAGGCGATCCCAGCCGGCGGGGAGGGGATGGCCGGGCTGATCGCGACCGGAGCGCCGTCGGATCTCATCGCGCCATTCTCCCTGACGCGGTTCCGTGAGGACCACGTCCTGGCCGACCAGGGCTCGTCGGGTACGCGCTGATGGGAGCAACCTGATGCACGCCATCACCTGTCCACGTTGCGGCCGCCGACCGCTCGACGAGTACACGTTCGGTGGTGAGCGGCGCGCCGTCCCCGACGCCATCAGCGACCCCGATGAGCGTGACTTCGACGAGGTCTGGATCTTCGAGAACCCGGACGGTCCGACGACCGAACGCTGGTTCCACACGTACGGCTGCCGGCGCTGGCTGACGATCCGGCGCGACACGGCCACCGACACCATCCTCGAGGTTCGCTGACCACATGGTCACACTCGCTGATCGAACGCTGGAGTTGCACCCGCGCGGTCGGGTGCGCTTCGGAGCCGGGACCGTTGCCACGCTGCCCGAGCTCGTTCGTGGACTCGGGACGTCGCGCGCCTTCGTCGTCACCGACCCCGGTGTCGTGCGCTCCGGCGTCATCGAGCGCGTCGTCGCCATCCTCGAATCGGACGGAGTGGTGACCACGGTCTTCGATGGCGTCGAGCCGAACCCTGGTCGGGCGACCATCGAGCGCGGATCCGCTGCGTTGCTCGACTTCGGCCGTGACCTTGCGGTCGTCATCCCGGTCGGCGGCGGTTCGTCGATGGATGCGGCCAAGGTGATGTCGCTCCACGCCGCGAACGAGCGCGGCGATGTACTCGCACTCGGCTACGACCGCGAGGACGTCGCCGCGGGCGGGCCGCTCATCGCGGTCCCGACGACCGCCGGCACGGGCGCCGAGACCAACACATACGGCGTCATCACCGACGATGCCGCCGGTCGCAAGACCTACCTTGGCCATCCTTCGCTGCTACCGACATGGACGGTCCTCGACCCGGAGCTGACGGTCGGGTTGCCCCCGGCGGCGACGGCGGCGACCGGCGTCGATGCCATGTCCCACTCGATCGAGTCGCTCCTGTCGCGAAACCCGAACCCGTTCGCCGAGGCCATCGCGCTGGGGGTGATCCGGGCGGTGCGCGAGTGGCTCCCGAGGGCGTTCCGAGACGGAGAGGACCTTGAGGCACGCGCGCAGCTGCTGATGGCGTCGCATCTGGCCGGGATCGGGCAACAGAGTGGTACCGGCGTGGGCCTGGTCCACGCTCTCGGTCATGCCATCGGGACCCGTGGACGGCTGGCCCATGGTCTTGCCCTCGCCGCCGTCGAACCGGAGGTCCTGGCCTTCTACGCCGCGGAGCCCGGGCTTCGTGATCGCGAACTGCACCTCATCGGGGTGGCACTTCGGGCCGCCTCGCCGACCGAGGAACCGGCCACCGGTGCGATCGGGGCGATCGGTGCCCTGCGCACGTTCCTCGCGGATCTCGGGCTCCGTCCGGGTCTGACCTCGCTCGGCCTCGACAGCGCGACCCTCGATCTGATCGCCCAGGACGCCATCGATGACGCCGCGATCGCCAACTCGCCGCGTCTCCCGTCGATCGAGGAGGCCCGGGCGATCCTCGCTTCCATCGCCTGAGACGGCGTCAGGCGCCCCCGTCGATGAGTGGCTTCACCTCGCCGATGAAGCGTTCGAGGGTCTCCGGGTCGTAGGGCGCCGGCTGCTCGGAGATAACCGTCCGAAAGCCGAGCTCGACGTACGGCCGCAGGCGATCGGCTATCTCCTCCGGCGAGCCCTCCCAGAACGTGTCGTCGTCCTCGACCTCTGAGCGTGGCGTGTGGTTGTGAGCGATGGCCGCCCACTTGACGCGTTCCGCCTCGGCCTTCGAGTCGCGGATGGTGACCTTGATCCCGAGCGTGAACTCGATCTCCGACGGATCGCGCCCGACCGCCGCGCAGTGCTCGTGGAGGACATCGACCTTGCGGCGCATCACGTCGAGCGGGCCCATCGCGTTCCACATGTCGGCGTACCGCGCAACGCTGCGCAGCGTCTTTCGCTCGCCACTGCCCCCGACCATGATCGGGAGCCGTGCCTGGACCGGACGGGGAAGCTGGCGGAGACCGTCGAACGCGTAGTGACCGCCCGGGGGCGACGTCACGGTCTCGCCATCGAACAGCGCACGGGTGGCAGCGAGCGCCTCATCCATCCAGTCAAGCCGCTGGCCGAAGCCCGATCCGAAGTCGATGCCGTGGGCGCGATGCTCGAGATCGAACCAGGCGCCACCGAGTCCCAGGATCGCCCGACCTCCGCTGATGTGATCGAGGGTGGTGGCGATCTTGGCGGTCAGCCCGGGATTGCGGAACGTGTTCGCACCGACGAGCAGCCCCAGCCTCGTCCGCTCGGTCTGTGGTGCCCACGCCGCAAGCGCCGACCAGCCCTCGAAGAAGTCCTGGTACGGGTCGCCGAAGATGGCGTACAGGTGATCCCATGTCCACAGGTGGTCGTAGCCGAGCTGATCCACTCGAAGGGCGGCAGCGGCCATCTCCGGCCAGGCCACCGCCTGGTTCCAGAGCAGGACTCCGAGCTTGAGTTCGGTCATGGTGCTTCGGGCCTCCGGCAAAGGCGGGGAGGCCCCGATTGTAGGGTCGGGGCTCAGATGGGGAGCGTCGCCAGGTCGCCCTCGATGACCTCCCGATCGGCGGGATCCTTGACGAGTGCAAGAGCGGCCTCGGCCTTCGCCTTCCAGTCCGCTGCCGCGCCCGGATCGCCGGCCACGGCGCTGGCGCGGGCCATCGCCTCGAACGCGGCTGCGGCGTCCCAATCCTCCGCGCTCGGGTCATCGAGGTACGCGAGACAGCCCTTCGCATGCCACAGGGCCGGCTCGCCACGGCCGAGCACCGCGTAGACACGCGAGCACTGCCACTCCCCTCGGCCCAGGTTGATCGGCTGGGAGCCCTCCGCCCGGCTCCAGTGGAACCGCGACGCGTGGGCAGCGTGGATCATCTCGTCGGTCTCGGCCGTGGTGCGGTTTGGCTTCTCGAGCAGCCTCCAGACGTGGTTGAAGAGGTCGACAGCGAGCGAACGGTGCGAGGCAGGGTCAAGCTCTGCGGGTCCGTCGGTAGTCGGGGCAGTCATGGTCGAGGTCTCCGTGTCCATCGGTGGTTGATCGGTGCCAGCCAGCTGGCCGACGACATGGAGCACGCGCTGGAGTCGGAAGGTGCGAGCTTCGATCCGGACTCGATGCTCGGCCATGATCCGCCGCCGGCCCGCGGGGTCGTCCGTCCCGAGGTAGGCGCGGATCCACTCCAGGGGCACCTCGAGGTCACGCAGCTGGACGATGGTCCGCGCGGCCTCGAGCTGGTCACGCCGGTACGAGCGATACCCGGTCTCAGGATCGACGCGCACAGGTCGCAACAGGTCGAGCTCGTCGTAGTGGCGCAGGGCGCCGACACTCAGCCCACTGAGGCGGGCGAAGCGACCGATGACGAGCAGGTCGTCCTCCATATCGGGCATCGTGGACCCTCGACCTACCGGAGAGTCAAGTCCCTCGCCGTGAGGCTACGCCTGGTCGAGCTCCCGGTCGATGGCCCGGAGGATGAAGCGCGCTGCCTCAGCGCTCTTGCCTCCGAGCCTGGAACCCTCCTCCTGCTCGAGCGCGCGCTGCAGGTCGCTGAGGTACTGGTCCATGGACGCCGTCCGCTCGAGCGACCCGTCGGCGAAGGCATCCTCCAGCCGGACCACGACCGCCCGGGCGTTGTCGACCGTGTGGCCCTTGGCGGCGATGAGTTCCCGAACGTCGGTGCGGGCCGCCTCTGCGCCTGCTCCGGACGAACTCACGTGAATCGCCTGATCGTCCGGCGCAGCACGTTCGGTCGACGCACCCTGATGGCGCGCCGTGCCGCGATCGCGGCCGGGTCTATCGACTCACGCGCACTGGCGGCTTCAGCCTCGGCCAGCAGGATCGCCCGCTCTTCGTCGGTCGAGGCCTCGTCCGCACGCAGACGGCGCCAGTCCGACTCGAGGGCGCTCATGGCCAGTTCGTCCCACCATCGCCCATCACGCCAGATTGACTCACGCGATCGGCCCTCGATGACGAAGCCACAGCGTCGATATGCCCGGATGGCCCGTTCGTTGAATTCGAACACGAAGAGTGCGATACGGTGGAGGCCCAACGTCCCGAACGCGTGGTCGAGCATCAACCGCGTGGCTTCGGTCCCATAGCCGCGCCCCCACGCGTCCTTCTCGCCGATCGTGATGTGGAAGAGGGCAGAGCCGTTGTCGCCGTCGAGTTGACTGAAGGCGCAGGTCCCCAGGAGTCGCCCGCTCGAGGCCTCGTGGATGGCCATGGCCAGAGCCTCGGGCCCGACGACCCGGGCCGCGAAGAAGCGCTCGACCTCCTCGGCGCGCATCGGCGCCTCCTGGTAACGAGCGAGGCGGGCTATCTCGGGGTCGGCGTACCAGCGTCGAAAGGCACCGAGATTCTCCGGGACGTGCCGGCGCAGCACGACCCGCTGCCCCTCCAGGACCTCGGGAAACCAGGCTCGCGGCGCCATCGAGGCAACCGTATACCATCGCTGGCATGCGCCGCTGGAGCGAACTCATCGAGCGCATCGCCGCGATCACTCGGACGTCCGAGAAGACGGCCCTCCTCGCCGACTACCTGGCCACCCTTGATGACGCCGAGTTGCCGATCGCGGCGGTCTTTCTGACCGGACGCCCGTTCCCGGAGGTGGACCAGCGTGTCATCGGTCTCGGCTGGGCGGCGATCAGCGACGCGGTGGCCGCGCTCATCGACGGCGATCGCGACGACCTCGCCGCCGCCTACGACCGCTACTCGGACCTGAGCCTCGCGGTCGAGGACGTCCTGCGTGCGCACGGCCATGCGCCATCGCCTGACCTGAGCCCGACACTGCCCGAGGTCGGAGCCACGTTCGCCGCGATCGAAGCCGCCGGTCGAGCCGGCGGCGCCGTTGGAGCAGGCGGCGCTGTTGGAGCAGGCGGCGCTGTTGGAGCCGGCTCGGTCGGGGTTCGGGTCGGCCTCCTGCGCGACCTGCTCGCCCGGTGCGACCCGGCGACGGCCAAGGCGATCGTCAAGGTCATCGGCGGCGAGCTTCGGATCGGCCTCCGCGAGGGCCTTGTCGAAGCCGCCGTCGCGCGGGCGTTCGATCGTTCGCTCGATGATGTGCGCTGGGCGGGGATGCTTCTCGGCGATATGGGCCGCCTCGCCAGCATGGCGCGTGACGACCGATTGGCAGAAGCGGAGCTCGCGCTCTTCCACCCCTTGAAGTGCATGCTTGCCTCACCGGCGGAGGACGCCGTCGAGATCATCGAGCGGCTCGGTCCCACGGTGTGGGTCGAGGACAAGTACGACGGCATCAGGGCTCAGCTCCACAAGGTCGGATCCCAGGTCCGCCTGTACAGCCGTGACCTGCACGATGTGAGTGGCCAGTTCCCGGAGATCGTCGAGGCGGCTCGCGTCGTTCCGTGGAACGGGATCCTCGATGGCGAGATCCTGGGTTGGAAGGACGGCACCGTCCTGCCGTTCATCAGCCTCCAGGGGCGTCTTGGGCGCAAGGCTCCCTCGGTGCGGATCCAGGCCGAGATCCCGGTCATCTATGTCGCCTTCGACATCCTTGCCGACGGGTCTGCGGTCGGTGGTGCCGGCCGCCTCGACGAGTCCGGTCACATGCGCGAGACGGGAGTCTCCGTCGTCAAACCGTTGCTCCGTGAGCCGCTTCGCAAGCGCCGCGATCGACTCGACGCCATCGCCCTCCCGACGGTCGACGACGGCGGCCGATTCCTCCGTTCGCACCTGACCATCGCGGACGATACGGAGGCTCTCGAGGCGGCATTCGGGGCCGCCCGTGCTCGACGCAACGAGGGCCTCATCGTCAAGGATCCGTCGAGTGGCTACGCACCCGGCCGGCGCGGCCATGGCTGGCTCAAGATGAAGAAGGCACTCGCCACGATCGATTGCGTCGTAGTCGGGGTGGAGGTGGGGCACGGCAAGCGCCACGGGGTCCTGTCCGACTACACGTTCGCCATCCGCGACGAGGCGTCCGGGAAGCTGGTCAACATCGGCAAGGCGTACAGCGGTCTGAGCGACGCCGAGATCGCCGAGATGACGGCCTGGTTCGAGGCCCACACCATCGCCCGCTATGGACGCTATCGACAGGTGGAGCCGGTGGTAGTGGTCGAGATCGCCTTCGATGTCATCGTCCGCAGCCGACGTCATGGGAGTGGCTTCAGCCTCCGCTTCCCGCGGATCCACGCCCTGCGACGAGACAAGTCCGCCGAGGAGATCGACACCGTCGCCAGTGTCACCCAGCTCTACGAGGGCCTGCAGCAGGGGACGGCTCTGCTCGTGACCGCGGACGCGAGAGTGGACGCCGCGTCCTGATCGCGGGTGCGTCTGCGGCGGCCCCGCGGCTGCCGCGACCCCGCGCGCCCGCGGGCCGTGTGCCCGCGCCCCGTGTGCCCGACCGGATCATCCGGAAGTGTCCCACCCCATGAGCGTACGGACGAACGAACGCCCGAGGTCCGACGTGTCGGGCACCCATGCGAGCTCTTGTTCCTCCGGTGTCCCACCCTGTGGGCGATCCGTCGGATGAACGAGGTAGATCCGTGGCGCCCCTTGAACGTTCGGCCGTTCAGTCTCCCGTACGACCACCGGGTGGGAATAGTCCGGTGACCAACGAGCGGCCCCGGATTCGGTCTTCCCGGGTCACCGATCGGACCGTATGCTTCGAGCATGTACGACCCGATCGGGGGTGCGCCGGGTTCGGTGGCCCTGACCATGTACACGGATGCGTTCACGATCAAGGGCATCGCCCAGACGAGACAGCGGCGGGTGACCGACGTCCTCAACCGATCCGATGATCCATTCCTCGTCCTGTCGGACGTCTTCTTCGACGAATACGGCTCGCGCGGTCAGCCCATCCGCGTCGACTACGCCCAGGTCAATCTGGCATCCGTCCTGTTCGTCGTGAGTGACGAGCCGGTCGACCCCATGCCCGAACTCCGAACGCCCAAGATCGCCGAGCCGGCGATCATCTCCATCCCGCCGTTCAAGATCACCGGGCGGATCCACCTGCTTCCGGAGCGGGCCCTGCGCGACGCCCTCGGTGAGCTCCACGGCGAGTTCGTTCCCGTGACCGACGCCACGTATTGGTCCGATACGCTTGGCGAGGCACGGGCGACCGCGGCGCTGGTGGTCGTTAATCACGCCCGGTCGCAGATCCTCGCCCCGCACCGCGAGCTGGACCCGTGGGCAGGTCTCGATGC
>CAYNGM010000013.1:10021-17017 GCA_964396565.1 uncultured Anaerolineaceae bacterium
CCGCCTAGCGATCTACCGGCAGGTCGAGCCGATCCCCCCACTCCGCCCAGCCACCGTCGTAGACGACCACGTCCTCGTGGCCCAGCATGATCAGGATGAGGGCGAGTTTCGCCGCGGCGACCCCCGATCCGTCGTAGACGATCATCCGGCGACCGCGGATCACATTCGCATCGTGCAGCCGGGAGCGCAGCTCATCCGATGACCTGAGCCGCTGAGAGCCCGATGCATGCATTCCCCCGACCGGGACGTTGAGCGCACCAGGGATATGCCCGAGTCGACGCGTGTTGCCCTCGAAGCCAAGGTACTCCGCGGGAGCCCGCGCATCGATCAGGGCCACCTCAGCCGAACCCAGCAGTGCCTGCACGTCGGCCGTGGTGACCCGGCCGCGGACGGTCGCATGCGGCGCGAACGTCGGCGGCAGCGTGAGCGGTGCGAGCGGCCCATCGACCACGGTGCGGGTGACGGGTCTGGCCTCCGATTCCCACGCCGGAAAGCCGCCATCGAGCACCCGGACCGACTCGAAGCCGTAGGCCCACAGCGACCACCAGACGCGTGATGCGTACAGCGACACGGTGTCGTCGTAGACCACGACCGTGCTGTCGCTGCTGATCCCGGCGCGTTCGGCCAGCGCGGCGATACGTTCTGGCCGGGCGAGTCTAAGCGATGCCCCGTCATCGACCTCGTCCACGAGGTCCGTCCGCCAATCGAGGTGGATCGAGCCTGGGATGCGCCCGGAACCGTGGACGGCAGATCCGGACCCATCTGGTCTCCAGCGGGCGTCGAGGATCCGGACCCCCGGCCGACCCAGCTGTTCGCCGAGCCATCCGGTCGTGGCCAGGAGTTCGGTGCGGGTGACGTCCGACATCGCGACTATCATACGGGCGTGCTCCCCCCTGACTCGACCGACGCGACCTGGCTGGAGGCCGTCCGGGCCGCACTGCCTGCCCTGTCT
This sequence comes from uncultured Anaerolineaceae bacterium, assembly GCA_964396565.1. Classification (GTDB taxonomy): domain Bacteria; phylum Chloroflexota; class Limnocylindria; order Limnocylindrales; family CSP1-4; genus SPCO01. The sequence continues at coordinate 10,974 of CAYNGM010000013.1, forward strand.
GCGGGGATCTATCTGAACGCCGGGACGTGTGGCCCGCTGCCGGCCGAGACGGCCGCGGTGCTGGCCCAGCTGGCGGAGCACGAGTTGCGTGTCGGTCGTGCCGACATCCCCGGTTTCCATGAGTTCCTGCAGCGCGCCGACGAGGCACGCGCCGCGGTGGCGGCTGTACTCACGGCCGATGTCGATGACATCGCGTTGACCCATGGCGTCACGGATGGGATGAATGCGGCCATTGGCGGCATCGACTGGTCCCCCGGTGATCGGGTCGTCACGACACGCCTGGAACATCCTGGCGGGGTAGGTCCCCTGTACGTGCTGCGTGAGCGGCGTGACGTAGAAGTGGCGTTCGTCGACATCGGTCTCGGAGAGGATCCCGAGCGGACAGTCGCGGCGCTCGAAGCCGCCATCGATGAGCGAACCCGGGCGATCGTCATCAGCCACGTCATCTGGCTGACAGGGGCGGTCATGCCGGTGGCCGAGATCTCGCGGATGGCCCATGAGCGTGGCGTGCTGGCGATCGTCGACGGAGCACAGAGTGCTGGGGCGATCCCCGTGGATGTCGCCGCGCTAGGGGCCGATGCCTACGCGATCCCGGGCCAGAAGTGGTTGCTGGGCCCGGAGGGCACCGGTGCGCTGGCCGTTCGGCAGCCCGTTCGCGACCGACTTCGACCGTCGATCGCCGGCTACATGTCGTTCGAGCGGGTCGATTCGTCGGGTGATGCCCGGTTTTGGTCCTCGGCGCGCAAGTTCGAGGGCACCGGCTTCCATCGCCCATCGATCACCGGGTTGGCACGCTCCATCGGCTGGCTGAGCATGTTCGTGGGACTCGATCGGGTGTACGAGCGCGGCGCTCGACTGGCCCGCGCCACAGCCGATCGCTTGGCGGCCATCGAAGGCGTGGAGGTCCTGACGCCACGCGATCGGATGGCCACCCTCATCTCGTTCCGCGTCGCCGGTTGGACGGCAGAGGAGGTCCAGGATGAGCTCGGTGCCAGGGTCTTCGCCATCACCAGGACCATCCCGCCGATCGACGCCCTGCGCATAAGCGTCGGGTTCTACAACTCCGAGGAGGAGCTCGAGCGGTTCGTCGGGGTCGTCGAGCTGCTCGCTGCGCACACCCCGACCACGGTGCCGGCGCGGCGCGGCCTGACGGTCCTGGGCGGCGCCTGACGGTGTCCAGCGAGACCTGAGGCTCGGATGGCAGGTCAGGGATCCCGCCCGAGGGACGAGACAGCGACCGTCCGCCAGCGCTCATGGGCCGAGGTCCGCTGGCGACAGTTCCGCAACGCCCCGCGACCCATCGTGCGGGCGGTCCTCGCCAGTCTGGTCATCGCCATCGTGCTGGCGCTTCTCTATCTCTTCTACGACATCGCCATCGCGCATGGTGCAGTCCTGCCGGGGGGCGATCTGCGCGTCCTGGCGATGCTCGTCTACATCGTCCTGGTCCTGATCGTCGGAAGCGTCCTGACCTGGCTGTTCGTGCCGCAGCCGAGCGGAGCGTCGTCGGTCAGGCGACGGAGCGGGTGGAGCGCCGCCCTTGGGTTCTTCGCGGCCGTCCCGATCGCATATCTCGTCATGGCCGTCGCGCTCCAGGTCATCCGGCCGTGGTTCGGATGAGCGACGAAACGCGGCCGTCGGATCGGTGGTCGCCGACGTTTGCATCGGTACCCGATGGTACTGGTGGTGCCTGTACGCACCGGTTCGAACTCACGGTGCGAATGGCCGACTAGCCCATCCGTACCATTCCGCGGTACGCTCCCGTGGCTATCATCGGCGATGCGCCGGGTGTCCGGTACATCGACAACCATCCGTTCTCCTTCGAGGTTCGCGCGTGTCCATCGACGAGCAACACGTCGCGCTGCCGAAGCTCTACGGGGCTCCGGCATACGCCCGCCCAGGCCCGGTGGTCATCGACACCCCGCGTCCATTCGATCCCGACGACCTTCCCCTGGAGGTGTTCCAGACCGAGGCCGAGCGCGAGTTCAGCTCGGGTCTGCCGGCTTACACGTGGCAGCCCGGCGGATCCGAACCGCCGCCCAACGGTCCTGGTGGCGGAGGCGCGAACGGGAGCCACACGCTGAGCGGACGGCCGTTCCGGCTCCGCTCCATCGCCGGCCGACTACTCGGCGGCGACTGACCACCTCACCCGCTCGGACACCGATCGGGCCCGGGAGCTCTCTCGGCCCACGGGTGTAGATTCCGTCTTCGCGGGGGAGTAGCTCAATCGGTCAGAGCGGCGGGCTTATATCCCGCTGGTTCCAGGTTCGAGTCCTGGCTCCCCTACCAGCATCCCGCGGCGAGCACGCCCGCGGCACGGTGCTCCTGGCGAAGGGCCGCTGTCGTCCTGGACTACTCGGCGGCGGCGCGAACGATCTCGAACAACTGCTCCAGGCGCCCCGGGGTGAGGCTGCGCTGGGGCGGCAGCGAGGCGATCCAGGCAGGGACCTGATCAAGGGTGATGACGGCGCATGCCGCGGTCCGCGGCACGACGGACGGGTCACCGATGACCGCGGCGTAGGTCTTCACGACGAAGTCGGTGTCGTCGTGGGCGAGCCAGCGTCGAACCCGCTCGGAGTCACGCGCGGTTCGTTCCAGTGGGTGCTCCAGCGGGATCCAGGTCCGGGAACCGCGAAACTCCCAGTGGTCGTTCCGGATCCGAGTCAGCTCGGGCGGTGGCAGGAACCGAAGCACGGCGGCCCCGAACGGCCCGACCACCAGGTCGGACAGACCTCGCCCGTCGGAGAGGGTCAGGCCGCGCGCGAGCACGATGTCCGGGGTGTCCGCGAGCGCCGCGGCGAGAGGCGACCGCCGCGGGATGCGACGGCGGGCGCCCCCAAGGATCCGTGACAGCCGACTGGCCCCGAGCAGCACGAGACCGGCTGGGGCGACAAGGGCGAGGCCCCAGACCACGACGCCCGCGGCAGTCTGGCCCGCGTCCTGACGGCCTGACGGGATGAACGACCCAAGGACGGGCGTCGCGAACGCGACGATCGCGAGCACCACGCCCGACACGATGAGGATTGTGCCGAAGAGCGTTCCGCCGAGGACCGGCATGACGCCCGGATGGTCGGCGTGACTCGACGCCGGGGTGATGACCTCCATGCCGCACATGGTCGTGGCGCCATCATGCGCCGACCATGGCTCCACCGGGGTAACGGTCCATCCCGGTGGTGCCAGTCACCACACCGGACCTCAGCAGACCACCCCGCGATGGTGCCTCCGACCACCGCCCGTGCGTGGCGGTGGTCCCGCCCGGTCACCCTCCTTGTCGAACGCGGACCGGACCCCCGTACCATTGTTCGCCACTCCGCCGGAGGCCATCCTCGCCCGAAGGGCTCCAGGACCGGACCCGGACGGAGGATCACGAGACGTTGGCTGATCATCGCCGCCCTGCGACGACGCCACGGAACGGCGTACCGATGCGCCATGCCGTGCGACTGGTTGCCGCATGGCTGACCTCTGTCGCCCTGGTCCTCACGCTTGCCCTGCCGGCGGTCAGTGCGGCCGGGCCGACGCGCCTCTCCAACCCGTCCGTCTCGCCGCGGACCGGCACGACCAGCACCAGGATCACCTTCAGCGTGGACTACCGGAATACGGCCTGGGCGGCGGCTGACTGGGTCCGCGTCACGGTCGCGGGCGACAGCCATGAGATGGAGCGGACGTGGGGCGGCAACTGGAACCGCACCCGCTACACGTGGAGTGGCACGCTCCCGGGTGGGAAGCACTCGGTCACCTTCGAGGCGAAGGGCCACGACGGCTCGACTGCTTCGATCTCCGACGGGACGGTCACGATAGAGGCGCCGCCGACCCCGACCCCGAAGCCGACTCCGACGCCGAAGCCGACGGCAACGCCCAAGCCGACACCGACCCCGAAGCCGACGTCGACACCGATCGCCACGCCGAAGCCGACGGCGACTCCGAAGGCCACGCCGAAGCCGACGGCGACTCCGAAGCCCACACCGAAGCCGACGGCAACTCCGAAGGCGACACCCAAGCCCAGCGCCCGCGCTACCGACGCCCCCAAGGCCACACCCAAACCGAGCACCAGGCCCAAGCCGACTACCGGACCTACCCCGACTTCGACGGGCGGCGCCAACGGGGGAACACCCAGCACCGCGCCCACGGCCGGCCCGACCGCCACGACTGCTCCCGACGGACAGCCGGTCGTCATCGGCGCAGGCGGGTCCGTATCTGCACGGACACCGGGCGCCAGCGACGACACGACGGGCTTCGTGGTGCCGGGCATCGTCGATCCGGACGATGGTGGACCCGGCGACGGCACGACTCCGGGTGGCGATCCGAATTCGGTCGGACGCGGTCCATCCGGGAGCGGCGACGGTGACGGCATCGATCCAGGCGGCGTGTTCGCCGCGGCCATCGGAGCGCTGACCGGACCCGCTCCGACGCTCCCACTCGGTCTCGTGGCGACGATGGTCACCACGACTGGTGCGGTCGCCCTCGCCATGGCCTTCGGGCTGTTCGGCAAGCGTCGAGGTGATGGCGAGCCCACCGCACCGGACGACGTCCTTGCCCAGAGCGCCGCGACCGGCATGAACGTCGCCACGGCCGGTCTGGCCGGAGTCCCGGTCGTGCCGCTCGGTGGCGTCCCGGCAGGAGTGGTGGTCCCCGCGGTCGTTCCCGGACCGGTCGATCTCGAGGCGGGCATGCCCCGCTGGCGACGTCCGTCGCTGATGACCGCCCGCAAGGCCGATCCGGTCCGTGACGCAAGTCCCGCCGCCCCGCGGCTGACCTTCGATCATGGTCTCGTCGGGCCGCTCGATGGCCGCGAGCGTCGACTCATCCGCTACAACCTGGTCCGCCTGCTCGACGCGCCCGATGAACTGCGCGGTGGCGAGATCGGCTTCCTCGACCAGGGCGACGAGGTCCAGCTCCTCGAGAAGCGCGGCGTCTACTGGCTCGTCCTGTGTCCCGATGGCAGCCAGGGCTGGATCCACAAGATGACCCTGGGTGACGTCGTCGGCGGGGACCTGCCGGCATCATCCCCGACGGCCACGATGCCGATCGATGCCGAGACCTGGACGATGGGCGATGACGTCGATGGTGACGTGCTGGCGGCGTTCCTCGAGAATCAGCGTCGCGCCTGACGCCGACCCACCCGTGACGCCGGTTCGCGGCGCAACACCAGGATGTGCTGGTGGGCGATGTTCGGGACGAAGACACGCGGGTACCCGTATGGCCGCAGGCGCGTGCCCGCCTGGTGCCAGATGAGGTCGCCCTTGGGGACGAACCCGCTGCGCTCCGCACGCGTCGCGAGGTCAGACCCGACGAACTGGTAACGCCCAGCCTGATACGCGTCGCGCACGATGACGACCGCATAGCGCCCCGGACGAAGGACCCGATACATCTCGACGAAGACCGTCTCGAGCGCATCGAGGAACGCCCCGTAGTCGGGTGCGTTGGCGAGGTCGGCGTCGAGATCACTGACCATCGCGTAGTCGGTACGCCGGTTTGGGTGAGCCTCCGCCAGAGCGCCGCCGGCCATCGTCAGCGGCAGCTGGACGTTGTACGGCGGATCGGTCGCGATCATGTCCACGGAGCCATCTTCGAGCGTCGCCAGGACCGTTCGGGCGTCGCCCTGGCGCAACTCGAGCCCACTTGGATCGAAGCCTCGCAGCCCGCCCGGATCTGCGTTGCCGAGATCGGCTATGAGCGGCCCGCGGCCCTCGTGCTCGGCCGCAAGGTCATGCACGACTTGTCCGAAGACGGCGATCCAGCGGGGATCGAGTTCGATGCCGAGCGCACGGCGCGGCCCCCTGGCGATCGCCGCCCCGAGCAGGGTCCCGCCGACTCCCGCGAACGGGTCAAGGACGAGCTCGCCGGTCCGGCTGAAGAACTCGATCAGACGAGCCATCAGGCGGGGCGGCTTGTTGGCACCGTGGATCTTGCGCGCGGCATGACCGAGTTCCGATGGGTAGGCGGTCGTCAGGATCGACTTGGTGAAGTACAGCCACTCCTCGCCGGGCAGCTCGTTCAGGTCGTTGAGTGGATGGGGTGGGCGTCGGCCATCGGTCACGCGATGCAGG
>CAYNGM010000014.1:0-16210 GCA_964396565.1 uncultured Anaerolineaceae bacterium
CCCCTCGGCCCCCAGCCCGAAGATCCGGGCGGGCGCGGTCGCGGTCAGCTCGACGACCCGCTCGAGGCTGAGTCGGCCGTGGGCCGCAGCATCGATGAACATGGGCACGTAGAATTGGGCAGACGGCGTCCCGGTATGGGCCTTCCAGCCGTCGGTCCAGCCCGGCTCCTTCTCCTCGCGCGTATGGGGCGCATGGTCGGTCGAGATGAGGTCGATGGTGCCGTCGGCGAGGGCCTCCCAGAGCGTTTCCGTGTTGTGCTCGGGCACGTAGTACGACAGCGCGTACGAGCCCCAGCGCTCGATGTTCGCCCACTCGTTGCCGAGGAAGACGGCCCACGGATTGAGCTCCGCCGACACGTCCTGGCCGCGTGCCTTGGCCGCGCGGATCTGGTCGACGACGCCGTGGGTGTGGGTGTGCAGCAGGTGGAGCGGCGTACCCGTCGCCAGCTGGAGACGCAGGAGCAGCGCGGCGGCCGTATCCCAGATGATCCCGTCGTGGGCGCTGTAGGCCTTGGCGTAGGCCAATGCGTCCCGCTCGCCGCGGGCCCAGTACTGCGCCTCGATGTGGTCCATCAGTTCCTGGTCGTGCGGATGCACCATGAACCGGATGCCGGTCGGGCGGATGGCCTCGAAGATCTCCAGGAGCTTGCCGTGGTCGTGGACGCCGATACCCGGCATGTGCGGGTAGTCCCGACCGGTGTCGACGACCATGAACACCTTGAAACCGGCGATACCCATGGTCGCCATCGCGGGGATCTCCTCCACGATGGTCGCGGCCGGGTTGATGTTCCAGTCGATGATCGCCCGGGTCTTGTACAGCTCGATCATCGATGCCAGCCGCTCCGCGGTGTTGGGCGGCGGCTGGACGTTGGGCATCGCGAACGACGTGGTCACGCCCCCTGCGGCGCACGCGGAGGTCGCGGTGACGATGTCCTCCTTGTGGGTGAAGCCGGGCTCGCGATGGTGCGAGTGGACATCGATGGCGCCGGGCAGGATGTGGCGACCGGCGGCATCGATGACGTTCGCAGCGTCGAGCGCGGTGCCGGGTGCGACGATAGCCGCGATGCGGCCGTCGGCGATCGCGAGGTCCGCGGCGTAGCGACCCTCGGCGGTGACGAGCGTGGCGCCAGTGATGAGCGTGTCGTATCGGGTCATGACTGCCTCAGCTGCACGACGTTGGAAGCACCCTCGGACGTGGTATCTGGGTCCGATGGCCTGGACAGGTAGGTAACGCCACCGTCGGTGGCAGTCTCGCGGACATGGACTTCGCCGCTGCGCAGATGCTGCGTGAACCAGTCCACGATCATCGGATTGACGATGTCGCGGTACTGGGCGTAGGCGGCGTAGTGCGTGGTGCCGGTCTGGAGCACGAGCCGCTTGGGGGCAGCGGCCCGCTCGTAGAGGGCAAAGGAGTGGTCCTCCGGGGTGACCGCGTCGCCCTCGACGGCGATCAGCATCACGGCGCGCGGGGCGATTCTCTCGACGACCTCGATCGGTCGGTAGGCCATGATCGCCTCGGCACTGATGAGCGCGACCTGCTGGGCTGACTTGCTGTCAACGTCCTTCTTGACGCCGGCGGCGGCTCGTTCCGGGGTCGCGACCATGATCCCTTCGCGCGGATCCACGAGCTCGAGCTCGCCGGTCGCTGCGTAGCGTCGCCGCGCGTCGCGGACCCTGGTCAGGAAGTCGACCCATTCATGCTCACGGCGCATCCGATGGAGCCAGTCACGCCCATCGGCCACTGGGACCTGGCTGACGACTGCCTTGACCCGTTCGTCCAGGGCGGCCGCGTAGATCGCGTTCCCGCCACCGGTGCCGCCGGAGCCGAAGACACCCAGACGTGACGGATCAATCTCGGACCTGGTCTCGAGGTAGTCGAGCCCGGCGCGGATGTCGGCGACCTGGGTCATCGGGTCCATGATCGTGGCGTCGCCGTCCGAGTCGCCGAAGCCGCGGTAGTCGATGGTGAGGACGGCGAAACCGGCTCCGGTCAGGGCCTCGTGGTACGGGGTGTAGAGCTTGGCCGCGCGCAATCCGAGCCAACCAGGCCCCTGGACGATGCCCGGCACCTGCGCCGCGCCGGCATCGGGCAGCATGAGGGTGCCGGCAAGGCGGATGCCGCCGCTCCACACCGCGACCTGTTCGGTCCGCACTGCTCCTCCACCTTGTCGTGCACGCCGGTCCTTCCGCGGCGCGTTCGATGCAGTGTAACCCAATACGCTGGGGGTTGTATACAGTCTTTGGTGATTCTGGATACAGAAGTCGCTCGCGACGGCCGCGACCCTCGGGTGCTCAGGCGACGGCTGGCATGACCGATTCACTGATGGTGCGCAGTTGGTCTATCAGCGCCTCGACGGAAGGAACGATCGGCTTGAGCTCGACGAAGTCGACACCGGCATCACGGTAGGCGATCACACGGTCGGTGAACGTGGCCACGTCTCCGGACAAGGTGCGCGCAAGGTAGGCGTCGCGGTCGGAGAAGTGGCCCCCGAGCGTCGGGGCAGCGGCGTCCACCGCTCCGTCCACCGTAGCGGCGATGACCGAGTGGACATTGATCCCGATGGTCGGCGGCGGCCCGTCGCTCAAGCCCACCTCGGCGCGACGTCGCCCCAGGTCCTCTTTCCCGGCGCGGATCTCTTCGGTCGTGACCTGGCTCGGCAGCCAGCCTGCACCCCATCTGGCCGCGCGCGCGCGCGACGCACCCGAGCGGCCACCGACCAGGATCGGTGGATGAGGCTGCTGGATCGGCTTGGGAAAGGTGACCGCGTCCTCGATCCGGACGTACTCGCCCTCGAAGGTCGGGCTGTCCTCGGTCCACAGTCGGACCATCGCCCGGAAGTACTCGTCCATCCGCGGTCCACGCGGACCGATCGCACCGAATGAGTCGTACTCGCGCGAGAGGCTGTCGCGGTGGGTCCCGAGCAGGGTCGTGTCCTGGGTCGTTTCGACCCGGTTCGGGCCGATCCCGAACCCCAGGATGACCCGCCCGCCGGACAGGACGTCGAGGCTTGCGATCTGCTTGGCGAGCAGCAGAGGATGGCGGTTGGGGAGGATCAGGACGGAAGTACCAAGGCCGATCTTCGAGGTCCTGCTGCCGACCCAGGTGAGTGCCTCGAGCGCCTCGAACATGGTCCGATCGTCGCCCGGGGTTCGCGGGTCGCGCATCCCGACCGAGATGTAGGCGCCATCGAAGATGAGGTGGTCGCGAACGGACACTGCGTCGAAGCCGAGTTCCTCGGCCGCCTGCGCTACGTCCACCATCGCGCTGGCGCTGGCGATCTTGCCCGACTGGGGGAGCATCACGGCGAAGCGCACGGTCCTGACCTCGAGCAGGTCGCCGTCTGGCGGAGGCTGGTCCAACCCGCTGTAATCCACTGCGACCGTGGCTGTATTCTACGAAGGCCGATGTGTATCCATCCGGTCGGTTCCGCAGGGGAGGACACCCGTGCCCGAGTTCCTTGACTACGATCCGCCGCGCCGCTGGGCGGCCGCGGCACGGGTCGGCGATCTGCTGTTCCTCGCCGGGGAGACCGGTGTTGACCCGGTCACCATGGAGACGGCGCCCGGAGGCATCGAGGCCCAGACCGAGCAGGCCATCGCCAACATCGCGACGACTCTCGCCCATTTTGGAGCGACCCTCGGCGATGTGGTAAAGATGACGACCTACCTCACCGACATAAACGACCTGGCCGCCGTCGGCGGCGTCAAGGGTCGTCACTTCCCGCGGACCGTGCCATCGGCAACGGTCGCGGTTGCCGCACTCGCGCGCGAGGACCTGACGGTCGAGATCGAGGTCATCGCCGTCGTCCCCAACACGGGTGACAGGCCGTGACGACGGTGGAGAAGCGGATCATCGATGTCCCGCAGATCTATCCGAAGATGGGGGCATACAGCAACGCCATCGAGGTCCGTGGGGGCCGCACCATCTACCTGTCCGGGGTGGTCGGCGCCTATCCTGACGGCACGCTCCCAAAGGGCGACATAGCCCTCCAGGCCGATCTTGCCTACCGCAACCTGGCAGAGGTCATGCGTGTCGCCGGCGGGTCGCTGGCCGACATCGTCAAGGTGACCATCCTGGTCGGCGAGGACTACCCGACACATGCCAAGACTCTCCGCGAGGTCCGGGCGCGCCATTTCCCGGATGGTGACTTCCCGACCAGCACGCTGATGCGGGTCGCCGGGTTCGCTGGTCCTGACTACCTGTTCGAGATCGAGGCGATCGCGGTCCTGCCGGACTGACATCGGTCGGCGACTGCGACCACGGCGGTCGTCCCGGGCGCCAGCGCGAAGGAGTGTCCAGGGTGGAGAAGCAGATCGTCGACGTCCCCCAGATCTATCCGAAGAGGGGGGCGTACAACAACGCTGTCAAGACCCGTGGCGGCTGGACCGTCTACTGCTCTGGAGTCGTCGGCGCCCATCCGGATGGTTCGGTTCCAGGGGACTTCGCCGCCCAGGCGGACCTTGCCTTTCGCAACCTGGCCGAGGTCCTGCGCGAGGCCGGCGGGTCGCTTTCCGACATCGTCAAGATCACGATCTACGTCGGTGAGGATTTCCCGGGTATCGCCGCGGACCTGAGCAGGATCCGGGCGCGCTACTTCGTGGCCGATCATCCGGCCAGCATGGTCCTCCGGGTGGCGGGCTTCGCGGGGCACGAATACCTGATCCAGATAGACGCCGTCGCGGTCCTGTCGGACTGAGCTCGGCCGGCAAGGTCGTCGACTGACTGGAGGCGTTCGAGCATGGACACGAAGGTGGCCGTCGGCGAAGACCGACGGATAGGAATGGCCGATGGTCGGCCCGCCACGAGGGTCGATGTGGCGATCAGCGGTCGGCTCGAAGGTTTCGTGGGCCCGGATGGCGCCCGCTCCGAGATCTTCAGCGACGTACCGGAGTTCACGCTGGGCCAGTACGCGAACACTGGTCCCTATCACCATGCCGTCACCGAGTACAGCGGCGACAAGGGGAGTGGCTTTGTCCTGCTCCATCCGGAGAAGGCAGAGGATTGGGACGGGCGTCTGTGGCTGGTCGTGCACGGCGCCATCTCGTATCCGACGCTCGGCGACCTTGCACCACGTGAGACCGGACGGTTCAACCCAAGGCTGGGCCGTGACGACTATGTAGCGCTGCTGCTCGACCGAGGGTCGGCCGTCGCCTTCACCAGGCGGGCATCTACGATGGGGCCGAAGGACGACGAGACGGCGGTCGGCGACGACGGGACCGTCTTCGAGCACCTGACCTACATCTACTTCCCTGGGATCATGCGCGACTACGCGGCCGTCGCGCAGCGCCTTGTGGAGGATCGGCTCGGACGACGACCGTCGCGAACGTACCTGTACGGTCACTCGGCGGGCGCCGGCATCGCCCACCTCTTGAACTACGCCCCAGGCAGGAATCGTGACGCGAGCGGCGAGCGAATCTTCGACGGCTTCATCGCTGACGACACCGGCCTCGGCTACTACCTTCCGACACTCGTGGTGGACGGCACCGACGTCCTCTTCACGGACGAGGCGTCCCGGGCCGACATGGTCCCCCAGATCGACCTCGTCCACGCGGCCCACGTCGGCGACGACGGGACCTCACTGTGGCGCAAGCGCGAGAACTACCGATTGCTGCTCGACAAGGGGGTTGCGTCGAAATCTCGCCACTACGAGGTCTCCGGATCCAGCCATTTCGACGCGGGACGGGTCGAGTGGATCGCCGGCATCCCCGGTCTGGGGGACGGTTTCGGGCAGTATGCCGATGAGAATCTGGACCTGACCGGGGTCGTTGATGCGCTCGTGGATGTCCTTCAGGATTGGGTCGAGGATGGTCGCGAACCACCCCCGAGCCGATCAGGTGAGCCGGACCTCGACGGTTCGGGCAATGGACCGCTGGAGTTGCCCGAGATCGCCTGCCCGACGGGTGTCTATTACCCGTACCCGGAGGGTTCGAGTGGGACACGGATGAGCGGCCAACTCACGGCCTTCGCGGCGTATGACGGTACCTTGCCTGAGCCGGTTGACGGCCGCGGCCAACTGCTGGACATGAACGGCAATGGCGTGGCGGATCGTCGTGAGTCGGTCGAGGAGGCGTGGCGTCGCCGCGGCCGCGATGGTGCCCGGACTGGCGTCCTCGCCGCGGACGAGTCATTCACGGAGCAGTCGATGTCCGATTGCGTGGAGATCGTCGCCCGGGACCTCGTTGCCGATCGTCTGCTGTCCACGGTCGCAGGTGAGGCGTATCGGGAGCGCGTGACCCGCGGGTGACGGTGACGATCGCCGGACGCGTCGCGCCACCGGGGGAGTCGAGCGTGTCACACTATGGAAAGAGTCGTTGCACGAGCAACTGACTTATCCCCCTTCCGGAGGCGCGCGTTGTCTGCTGAGATCCCCGAGACCATGACCGACCTGCTGACCGGGAAGGCTCACGCAAGCCTTGCCACGGTCCGACCTGACGGTGCCCCGGCCATCGCCCTGACATGGGTGGACTATGTCGATGGCCGAATCCTGACCAGTTCGCCGGTCGGGGCTCGCAAGGGTCGCAACATCCGCCACGACCCTCGGGTGGGCGTCATGGTCGTCGATCCGGAGAACCCGCGGCGCTATCTCCAGATGCGCGGTCGGGTCGTCGAGATCCGGCCGGACACGAACCTTGAGTTCATCGACCGGATGTCAGTGCTCTACCGGGGTGTGCCGTACCCGGTACGCGACAAGGACCGCGAGATCTATGTCATCGAGATCTTCCAGGTGAAGGCTGCCGGCGCCTGAGACTGCCTTCGTCTGGACGCTCTAGCGCCTGAGCTCCGGACAGCCTGAGCGCGGCGGCAACCGTTCGATCAGCCGGGGACGACCACCAGGCGGTTGCCAAGATCGCCGGTCGCGAGCCGCTCCGGATGCATCGACGACGGCGACGTGGTCCGGGTCTTCAACGACCGCGGCGCATTCCTCGCCGGAGTCCGGATATCGGATCGACTCCGACCAGGCGTCGTCCAGATCGCTACCGGAGCGTGGTACGACCCGCTCGAGCCGGGAGTGATCGGTTCCCTGGAAAAGCACGGCAATCCGAACGTGGTGACCCTGGACAAGGGGACATCACGCCTGGCCCAGGGGCCCTCCGCTCAGACGGCCCTGGTCGAGGTCGAGAGATGGCTCGGACCGCTGCCCCCGGTGACGGCCTTCATCCCACCCGAGATCCTAAAGGATGAAGCGACGCGGACCTAGCGATGTGGCCCGGCGTCCTTGGACTCGCGCAGGAACCGGCGCAGGAGCGCGGCTATCTTGCGGTAGTGGGAGGCCAGCTCCGCGGCGGCCAGGTCCGCGTCGGCGTTCTTGACGGCGTCGAAGAAGATCTCGTGGTGTGAGGGGCTGTGCTGGACAAGCTTCCAACGCAGCGAGCGAGCGACCTCCTGACGGAGCCTGGCGATCAATCCGACGAGGCGCGGACGGGCGGTGACCCCGTACAGACGCAGGTAGAACTGCTCGCGCTTGGCCAGCTTGGTGTCCGAGTCCTCGGCCGCCTCCATCTCGTCGTAGAGCGCCTGCAGATCGGCCAGGTCGTGGTCGGTGAGCAGTGGGATCGCCAGGCGGACGGCGTGCGTCTCGAGGACGATGCGCAGGTCGTAGATCTCCTCGATCTGGTCGGCATCGAGGGAGGTCACGGTGAAGCCGCGGTGTGGCTCCGACTCGGCGAGCCCCTCGTACTCGAGGACACGCAGTGCCTCGCGGACGGGGATCCGTGAAGTCTCGAAGACGGCCGCCAGGTCCTCCTGGCGCAGGCGCGCCCCGGGCATCAGGATGCCCTCGAGGACGGCTTCGCGCAGCGTCTCGAGCACCAGCTCCTGCGCGGTCTCGTAACGCGATCGTCGTTCAGCGACGAACGCGCTCAGACGTTCCGTGTCGTAGTCGGTCCCATTCTTGAGGTCGGTCACGCTCCACCTCCCATAAGGAGCCAGTCCGGATGGCATCGGCGCGCTCTGGCACGCACACAGTTCGGTGCGAAGTGTACCCCGCGAGACGCCCTGCGGGTACGAAAATCGCAGATTCGTGTGCGACCCGCTTCAGGCTGCGCGGAGGGCATGACGACACCACCCCATGGACAAGCCGTGGTACGGCCGGATCACCATGACCGACCGCAAAAGTGAACCCAATCATACCGATGATGGATACGAACCGCCGTCCAGAGGTATACACTCATGATGATTGGAGAGTGGCTGCGAGGGAGCGATGCCCGGCGACGTTCGGTCGATCTCTGGCGCCCCGACGAACGGGCTGGAGCCGCTCGCTGTCGGGGTCTTCGGTGGGGTCTCGGCGTTCCCGCTCCGGCTGGCACTCGAGCGCGGCATATTCGTGCGCCATGGTCTGGACGTGACGGTCTCGCTCACGCCGTCATCGGATGCGTTGGCCGCCAGCCTGCTCGCCGACGATGTCCAGGTCGTTCATGCGGCCCCGGACAACTTCGTCGCCTGGAGTGACCGGACCGGGGAGCCGGTCGTGGCATGGATCGGTGGTTCCAATGGTCCGATCGCGCTGGTCGCTCGCGCCGGTCGCGAACTCCCTGGCCTGCGTGCCGCGCGCGTCGGGGTCGATGCCCCGACCAGCGGTTTCGCTCCGATCCTGCGGCGGATCCTGGCGAGCGGAGGGGTCGATGTCGGCGCGGTCGAGCTAGTCGAACTCGGGGCTACGCGGAACCGCGTGGTCGCGCTCATGGACGGGTCCATAGACGCCACCATGCTGTCGCTGCCGTGGTCAGCGATGGCGGTCCGTGACAGCGCACACGTGCTCGCCGATCACACGAGCGTGGCCCCCGGGCTGCTGACGTCCGCGGCGGGTTCGCGTCGCGCCTGGCTCGAGGCGAACGGCACGATCGCCGATCGATACGTTGCCGCGCTCGTCGAGGCCCTGGCCATCCTGGCCGATCCGGCCGAGCGATCGGCGAACATCGCGGCCATGGCCGCCGACCTGGGGGTCGATGAGCGGCTTGCCGGGGAGATCCTGGACCTGATGCTTGGCCCGGCCGGCTGGCCACGTGACGGCGCGGTCTCTGTCGCCGGCATGGGGGTCGTCTGTGAGTTGCGCGCTGAGGTGGTGAGCGCGCCCGGCGGATCTCCGGAGACATACCTGGATCTCGACCCGGTCGCGCGTCGCAGCGGTGGGCGTCCGTGACAGGGGAGCGAGTCGTGGCGACGGAGGGCGCCCCATCGGTCGATCTCTCCGGACCGTTTCCACGGTTCGGCGCCGATGAGTACGCACGCCGCTGGGCGAGGCTCGATGCGATCCTCGAGGATGCCGGGGCCGACGTCGCGGTCGTGAGCGGGCACGTCGCCGGTCGCCAGGAGCTCCAGCACCTGTCCAACGCGCCGGTGCGCTGGGAGTCGTTCCTGGTCATAGGGCGTGGCGTGGAGCCGCGGCTGTTCGTCCAGCTGTTCAACCATGTCCCGACGATGACTGCCTGGTCCGCCGTCCCGGTGTCGCCGGCGGGACCTGACCCGGCGGCCACCGTCAGTGCCCACCTGCGGACCCATGGGCTGGCGACCGCCACCATCGCGACGCTTGGGCCATGGAGTGAACGTTCCTCTCTCTCGTTCCGGGCCGCCCTGGCCGACGCCACGTTCGTCTCGATCTCGGCAGCCTTTGCGCGGGGCCGTCTGATCAAGTCAGCCGAAGAGCTTGCATGGGCAGCCCATGCCGCACGCCTGTGTGATGACGCGATCGCGGCGTTCTGCACTGCGGCACGACCAGGGATGCGCGAGGACGAGCTGCGTCATCTGCTCGAAAGCGGCTACGCCGACCAGGGTGGCCAGACCGAGATCTGCTTCCTGGCCATCGTGCCCAGAGCGGGCGGCGGATCGGTAGTGCCGTCACAGGTGCCGTCTGCTCGTCGGGTGGAGGCGGGCGACTCGGTCGTGTTCGAGCTGAGCGCCGGGATCGGTGGGTACACCTCGCAGGTCCTGCGGACCGTCGCGATCGGCGCCGATCCGGCGCCCGAGGCCGCGACACTCCATGCGCTCGCGGACTCCGTGTATGACGCCATCGTCGCGGCCATCCGCCCGGGCGTGATGCCGGCCGAGATCGAGGCGATCGGCGCCATCATCGATGACGCCGGGATGACCATCGTGGACGACCTCGTCCACGGCTACGTCGGGGGATATCTCCCACCGGTGGTGCGGACGCCCGCGACCAGACACACGCCTCCGCCAGACATGCCGTTGCAGCCCGGCATGTGCCTCGTGGTCCAGCCCAACGTCGTCAGCGCCGACGGCCGCTTCGGTGTCCAGACCGGTGGGCTCATCGTGGTCACCGAAGATGGGGTGCGCGAGATGCACGCGGCTCGGCGGGGGCTCCTGCGTGCCGGCTGAGGTGGTCGAGGCCACGCTGGAGCGACCACGCGACCTGGGCGATGCCATCGCCCGCCTGGCCGACGACCCGGATCTCCAGGCACTCGGTGGCGGGACAGCGGTCGTTCCTGCACTCTCCGCGCGTGACGGCATCGGGTCTCCGACGGAGCGCCGCTGGCTTGCAGTGGACTCGCTGGCGGAACTGCTTGCGCCGATCCGGCTCGATGATGGCTGGCTGACATTCGGTGCCGCCACGACCCTGCGGTCGCTCGAGCTCGAGCCGCTCGTGCTCCGTCACGCTCCGCTCCTCGCGGCAGCCACCGGTAGCGTCGCGGGTCCGGCCATCCGGAACCAGGCGACCATCGGTGGCAGCCTCGCGCTCGGTCTGTGGAGCCCGGATCCCGCGACGGCCATGGTGGCGCTGGATGGGCGGATCGTGGTCGGGCGCACCGACGGTATCGCCGAGATACGCCCCGAGGAGCGTCGGCCGCGCGACCTGATCATCGGCGTCCGGATCCCGGTCGCATCGAGCGACCCCCAGGGCGTGGCCTGGGCGTACCGGCGACACACGATGCGTGGTGCGGCTGATCGGCCGATCGTCACCGTGGCGGTCACGGCGGACGTGGCTGGTTCCGCAGGAGATGTTCGGATAGCGATCGGCGCTGCGACGGCCGCCGTCGTGCGGCTCACCGCCACCGAGGCGGCGGTCGTCCAGGGCGATGACGCGATGACCGCCGCGGCGGCCGAGCTGGAGGGTCTGGCCATCCGCACGGACGACCGGGCAAGCGCCGGATACCGGCGGCGGGTCGCGGCGGTCCTGGTCGGTCGGGCGGTCGCGGCCGCCACTGCGGCCCGGGCGGTCGCGGCCGCCACTGCAGGCCGACGGTCGTGATCGACGCACGAGACCGGGTCACCGGTCGGCTGGACAGGGTCGCGCGCGTCCGTTTGCCCGGGATGCTGACTGCCGCCATCGTCAGGAGCCCGATACCCGCCGGCACCATCCGCGGCGTCGACACGAGCGAGGCGCTCGCGTCGCCGGGCGTCGTGGCGGTGGTCAGCGGGGCGGACCTCATCTCGGCCGGTCTTGGCGACGTCCTCTTCGGGACGATCGTGCAGGACCAGCCGATCCTGGCCATCGACCGGGTACGTCACGTGGGCGAGCCGGTCGCTGTCGTGCTGGCCACCGATGCACGGACGGCCCGCCGGGCCGCTGCCCTGGTCGTCCTCGACATCGAGCCCTCCGAGCCACTTCTCGATCCAGATGCCGCCCTTGCCGATGGTTCCCCGCCGATCCACGACGCGAAGCCCGACAACGTCCTGAGCCGCTGGCACATCGCGCGGGGCGACGTGGAGACCGCCCGCGACACGGCGACCCACAGGTTCGGTGGTCGTTGGACGAGCCCGGCCGCCCAGGTCGTCTCGCTGGAGCCGCATGCGGTCGTCGCCCACTGGCCGGCGCCCGATCACCTTGAGCTGTGGAGCACCACGCAGTCCCCGAGTCGCTCAGCCCAGGAGGTCGCGCGAGTCCTCGGCCTGCCCCCGACCGGGGTGCGACTCCACGTCCCCCCGCTTGGCGGTGCGTTCGGAGGCAAGAACCACGCCAAGCTCGAGCCCCTCGTCGCATTCGCCAGCCGGGCGGTGGGTCGGCCGGTCAGGCTCGTCAATCGGCGGGCTGAGGAGTTCGTGACCATCACCAAGCATCCGGTGACGATCGATCTCGAGAGCGGGGTCGATGGCGACGGCCGGTTCGTCTTTCGGACGGCCCGGATCGTGGCCGATGGCGGTGCCTACGCCAACTCGAGCCCGGTCATCCCAAAGGCCGCGGGCAGTGCCGTACTCGGGCCGTATCGAATGCGGGTGGCACACGTAGGCGCGCTCGTCGCCTACACGAACCAGCCGCCGGCCGGCTCATTCCGAGGTCTCGGGGTGAGTCAGGCTGCGTGGGCAGGAGAGCGTCAGGTCGATGAGATCGCCGCAGCTCTCGGCATCGATCCCATCGAGTTCCGCCGCCGGAACCTGGTCGTGGACGGCGACCGACTGCCCAACGGCGACCTGGTCACCGACGCCCATTGGCTCGGATGTCTCGAGGCGGCGCTCGAGGGTGATGGCCCGACCGGCGTCGATGATCCGCCGTGGATCCGCCGCGGGCGAGGATGCGCGGTGGTCATGAAGGCGACGATGGCGCCGTTCAGCTCCGGGGTTCGCCTTGGGTTGCAGCCCGATGGCACGCTCGTGGTCGAGGCGAGTGCGGTGGATATGGGCCAGGGTGCCCGTTCGGCACTGGCCCGGATGGCGGCCGCCGCGATGGGTATCGCGGTCGAGGACGTCCGGATCGTGGACCCCGATACCCTGATCACCCCGTTCGATGCCACGACGAGCTCGTCACGGACCGTGAACCAGCACTATCACGCGATCGCCGAGGCGGCCGATCGACTCCGAGCGGAGCTCGAGCGGTTGGCCCGGCAGGTCGGCGAGGGCGGCTTCGAGCCTGCCTATCGTGATGGCCGCCTCGTAGACGAAGCACGGGGAACATCGCTGTCCGCGGGCGAGGTCGTCGCGGCAGCCGGGCTCGAACGACTCGATGCCGAGGCGGCGCACGTGAACCATCCGCCCCTCGACCCTGACAGCGGTGAGCCGGCCATGACGTCGCACTGGCACCAGGGCGCGCTCGTCGTCGATGTGGCGGTCGATATGGAGACGGGCGCGGTCAGCATCGATCGCGCGCGGGGGGCCGCGTGGGCGGGGATCGTGGTCGATCCGATCGGGGCCAGTCGACAGAACGATGGCAACGTCATCTACGGTCTTGGCCCGGCCATGTTCGAGGCACTGGAGCTGCCGGCTTCCGGTCCGCGCCCCACGTCGCTGCGTGACTATCGGATCCCCAACATCCGCGACGTGCCGACTGTCCTCGAGACCGTCGCGCTGGAGGCGGGTGGGCCCGCGGTCGCCGGCGATCCGGACACGCATATCGAGCCTGGCGGGCTCGGGGAGAGCCTGGTCACCGCCGTCGCCCCGGCCATCGGCAACGCGATCGCCGCCGCGGTCGGAGTCCGCCCACGCGAGCTGCCGATGACTGCAGACCGCGTGCTGGATCTCATCGCCACGGTCGCCTCGGCGACATCCGCGGGGAGGGCGACCCGATGAACGAGTCACGGATGCTGGAGGTGGACAAACGCACCGTCGAGGTGACCGCGACGGCGCTCACCCCCCTGCGGGCGGTCCTCGACGAGGTGGTCGAGGCGAACAGCTTCGGCGAGGCGTGCGGGGTCGGGGCGTGCGGGGCGTGCACGGTCCTGATCGATGGTCACTCCGTACTGTCGTGCCTCGTCCCGGTCGGGGTCGTCGAGGGTCGATCGATCACGACCATCGCCGGGCTCCCGGACGGCGACCCGGTGGTCGAGGCGTTCATCGATGCCAACGCCTTCCAGTGCGCGGCCTGTACGCCGGGCTTCGTGATGGCGACCCACGAGCTACTCAGGCTCGGCATCGATCCGGGCGACGACGATGCGATCACGGCCGGGCTCGCCGGCAACCTGTGCCGCTGCGGCAGCTACGGCCCGATCGTGGAGGCGGTGCGCGTCGCTCTTGCGGCGTCTGTTGCGACGACCGGTGAGCGAACGGAGGATGGAGTCGATGGCTGAGACGTGGAACGTGCGTGTCCTTGGTCATTCCGACCTGGGCGGCTCCGGTGATGGCATGCATGTCGCCCTACGTGGTGATCTGGCGTTCGTCGGGCACATGGGCGAGACCGGGACGTCGATCCTTGATGTGTCCGATCCGGCCGCGGTCAGACTCATCGCGCGCGTCCCGGCTTCGAGCGACACGCACGCCCACAAGGTCCAGATACAGGGCGACGTGATGATCACCAACCGGGAGCTGATCCCGCGCCGAACCGGTCCGCACGAGGCCGGGCTCGCCATCCACGACATCTCGGACCCGGCGCATCCGCGCCAGATCGGCTGGTGGCCATGTGGCGGCCTCGGTGTCCACCGTATGACCTGGTGGGACGGCTCGCTGGCCTACGTGACGGCCGGCGATGATGCCGTCGAGCAGCAGTTCCTGGTCATCCTCGACCTGTCCGATCCGACGCGACCCCGGGAGGTCGGACGCTACTGGGTGCCCGGCCAGCATCGCGCTGAGCCACGTGACTGGACGCCTGACATGCGGGTCAAGCTCCATCACGCGATCGTCCGTGACGGGCTCGCCTACTGCGGCTGGTGGGACCGTGGGCTGATCGTGCTCGATATCCGTGAACCCGGGGCGATCCGCCCGATCGGGGGCCTCGACCTGGGTCCGGACGTCGCCCGTGCGGTACACACATTCCTGCCGCTGCCTGGGCGGTCGGTGGCGGTCACGACGGAGGAGCGGATCACCGATGGCTGCGCCGGCGTGGCCCCCAATGCCCGTCTCCTCGACATAACGGACCCGACCGACCCACAGATCCTGTCTACGTTGCCGGTCCCGGGTGGCGACTTCTGCGAACGTGGTGGCCGGTTCGGGCCGCACAACGTCCACGAGCCGAAGCCAGGCACGCTGATCGATGGCTCGACCGTCTACCTGACCTACTTCAACGGCGGCCTGCGGGTGTTCGACGTCAGCGATGCGACGGCGCCTGTGGAGATCGCGGCATTCGTACCTGACCCGCCGCCTGGTCAGGCGACCACGCAGCTGAACGACGTGACGGTGAGCGAGGATGGCCGCATCTACGTGACCGATCGCTTGGCCGGCGGCATGCACATCCTTGAACTGACGGAGGGGGCCTCGGCCGCCCGACCGCAGGCGAGCGGGGAGAGCTGATGACGAAGCTGCCGGACCGAGGCCGGGTACTGATCAGGGGCGCCTGGGCGCTGACCATGGACGATGTGCTCGGCGAGCTGCCGGAGGCGGACATCCTGGTCGGGGCCGACGGCCGGATAGAGGGCGTGGGCCGGGACCTCCCGACGGAGCCCGGGACGCCGACCCTCGATGCCCGGCGGATGATCGCCATCCCGGGTTTCGTTGCCACCCACGAACATCTCCACTCGGGGATGTTCCGGGGCATCGCCGGCGAGGAGCCGTTGCGCGACGCATGGACCCTCAAGGAGCGGCTCTCGCCGCACGTCCGTCCCGACGAGACGATCGCCAGCGTCCGCCTCGCCTGTGCCGAGGCCATCGCCGGCGGGATCACCTCGACCATGCACTGGGCCCACAACTGGATGGATCCCGAGGAGGCCGACGCCAACGCCCAGGCGCTCGTCGATGTCGGCATCCGTGCCCGCTACGCCCCGGGGGCGCCCTCGACCAAGTGGGGCCTCTCGCTCGAGGAGATGGACGCCATCATGGCGCGCACGGGCCGGCGCGTGGATGAGCCGATGGACATCGATGACCTGCGGCGGGTCAGGACCGAGTGGTTCGACGGTGACCGGGTCGACGGGCGGGTCCGGATGGGGGTCAGCGTCCGCGGACCATCGCGTTCGACCGAGGCCGTCTACCGGGCCGAGTTCGAGGCCGCGCGTGACCTCGGCATCCCGATCTATATGCACTGTGCCGGGACCGCGGTCGAGGTCCAGCGCATCCGCCAGTTCGAGGTCCTCGATGCGGCCGGCCTGACCGGGCCCGACCTCGCGCTGGCGCACGGCATGCACCTCAACGAGCGCGAGATGGCGCGCATGGGTGAACTCGGGGTAGGACTCGCGATCACGCCGATCAGCGAGCTTCGCCTCGAGCTCGGGATGCCGCCACTCACCGAACTTCGTCGCGCGGGTGTGGTCGTCGGACTTGGCTTCGACAACCCGGCCTATGCGGCGACCATGGACATGTTCGCCACGATGCGGGTGGCCCTCGGCCTTGAGCGCACCCGCCAGGGTGACACCTCGGTGCTGTCGGCGGGCGATGTGCTGCGCATGGCGACCATCGACG
>CAYNGM010000015.1:0-16154 GCA_964396565.1 uncultured Anaerolineaceae bacterium
TGGTCGAACGACGACCGGTCAGCCGCTGTAGCCCGCGGCGCGCAGCAGCGCCGGCAGCTCGGTCGGGGAGTTCGCGACACGGAAGCCCGCGGCCTCGAGCGCCTCGACCTTGGACGCCGCGGTGCCGGCACCGCCCGAGATGATCGCGCCGGCGGGCCCCATCCGCTTGCCCTCGGGTGCGGTCCGGCCGGCGATGAACGCCACCTTGGGGATCTCGCGCAGATGTTCGGCGGCCCAGGCTGCGGCGGTCTCCTCCGCGCTTCCGCCGATCTCGCCGATGAGCACGATCGCCTCGGTCTCATCGTCGGCAGCGAACAGCTGGAGGACATCGAGGAAGGTCGTCCCGATGATCGGATCGCCTCCGATCCCGACGCACGTGGACTGGCCGATGCCGGCGTCCGTCATGGCCTGGACGGCTTCGTAGGTGAGCGTCCCCGAGCGACTGACGACACCGACCCGACCCTCGCGATGGATCGAGCCCGGGATGATCCCCACCTTCGCTCTACCCGGCGACGTCGCGCCAGGGCAATTCGGACCGATCAGTCGAGCGCCGCGCGCTCTGACCATCTCGACCGCCGGGATCATGTCCAGGGCGGGAATGCCCTCGGTGATACAGAAGATCGTCTCGATGCCGGCGGCAGCGGCTTCCATCACCGCGTCCGGGGCGCCCGCTGCGGGCACGAAGATCAGCGAGGTGTTGGCCCCTGTCTGGGCCACCGCCTCGGCGACCGTGTCGAAGACCGGGACCGAGCCGTCCAGCGCGGTCTGGCCGCCCTTGCCCGGGGTCATGCCGGCAACGACGTTCGTGCCGTAGGCCTGGCACGCCCCGGCATGAAAGGCGCCCTCGCGCCCGGTGATGCCCTGGACCAGGAGCCTGGTCTCGCGCCCGACGAGGATGCTCACGCTGCGGCTCCCTTCGAGGCGGCGACCGCCTTGGCTGCGGCTTCGTCGAGGGTATGGGCGGTCTCGAACCGCGCCTCCTCGAGAAGGACTGCCGCCTCGGCGGCGTTGGTCCCGACGATGCGCACGACCATCGGGACGTCGCGCGATTGCTGGGCGCGTGCGTCGATCAGGCCGCGGGCGACCTCGTCGCCGCGGGTGATGCCGCCGAAGATGTTGACGAGGATCGCGTCGACCTTTGGGTCGGCGAGGATCAGGCGCATCGCCTCGGCGACCTTGTCCGAGCGCGCGCCGCCACCGATGTCCAGGAAGTTCGCCGGCTCGCCACCGGCGCGCTTTACGAGGTCCATCGTGGTCATCGCCAGACCCGCGCCGTTGACCATGCAGCCGATGGTGCCGTCGAGCTTGATGAAGGTCAGACCCGCCTCGCGCGCCTCGCGGTCCTCGGGCGCTTCCTCGTCGGGGTCGCGCAGCTCCTCGAGCCCCGGGTGGCGGGCGAGTGCCGAGTCGTCGAGGGTGACCTTGGCATCGAGGCAGACGAGGCGCTCGATCGGGGCCCCATCGGGCAGTCGATCGCGGATGATCGCGAGCGGATTGATCTCGACCAGGTCGGCGTCGTGGGCGCGCATCGTGGCCACGAGCCCCTTGGCGATCCGCACGGCGTCCTTGAGATGCGCCCCAAGTCCCATGGCGAAGGCGAGGTCGCGGGCCTGGAAGTCGAGCAGCCCCAGGTTCGGGTCCGCGTGGCGGCGGACGATCGCCTCCGGGTTCTCGGCGGCGACCTGCTCGATCTCGACTCCGCCCTCGGCTGAGCCCATGAGCAGGATCCGTCGGGCCGCCCGATCAAGGACGGCCGACAGGTAGAACTCCTTGACGATGTCGGCCGCCTCGGCGACCAGGACCTTGTGGACCGTGTAGCCCTTGATGTCCATGCCGAGGATGGCCGCAGCCACCGTCTCTGTTTCGTCGGCGTTCCGTGCGAGCTTGACCCCGCCCGCCTTGCCGCGGCCACCGACCAGGACTTGCGCCTTGATCACGACCGCCTTGGCGCCCGCGGCGAACTGTCGCTCCGCTGCCGCTCTCGCCTCGGCCACGGTATGGGCGACCGTCCAGTCCGGGACGGGCAGACCGCCGGCCACTAGGAGGGACTTGGCGTCGGCTTCCTGGAGTTTCATGCGGACGTCACGGTGAGCGGGCTCCGATGCATGCTTGGGTCGGCGGGCGTGATGGACCCGGCCGGGCCCACGATGGTACCGCGCCCGCGGTGGTGGCGGCGCCTGCGGTGGTGGCGGCGCCTGCGGTGGTGGCGGCGCCCGCGGTGGTCCGGGCCTCGTCGACGTCCAGTCCCCATCTGGGCCAGCCCGCCGCGTTCGCCCGTCATCCCGCCGCGCGGGCCGGTTCAGCCCGCCGTGCCAGCCGGTCAGCCCGCCGCGCCAGCCGTTTCAGCCCGCCGAAGTTCCGCCCTAGTCCGGATGGAATGATCCGCAAGAGTCCGCCGTGCCGGATGGCCGCTGTGGTTCCGTCCGAGTCACCTCTGACTACCGCGGAACCCCGGGAGCCGTTATGGCGGTCCGAGCGGCTCACAGCTCCACCCAACGGCCCGCAACGCCTCCGCCCGAGTCACCGCTGACTACCGCGGAACCCCGGGCGCAGTTCTGCATTCGTCGCCGATCGCGACCCTCCGATCGCGACCCTCCGATCGCGACCCTCCGACCGCGACCCGACGATCGCGACCCTCCGACCGCGACCCGTCCGCCGGTCATCTCCAATCACCAGTCCGAGTGGGCTGGACAAGGACCCGGACGGGACATTGATTCGGAACCATGGAGCGAGGTTGCCTCGCCATACTCGGCGAGTACGGTCAAGTGGATCGTGCCGACGCCGGAGGGCCGACGTGCAGCGGGATCTCGTAGACCGAGCGAGGCGGGGCGATCATGACGCCTTCGCCGAGCTGGCAGGCGCTGCGATCTCCCGGCTGGACGCCGCCGCCTGGCTCATCCTCCGAGACCCGGACCAGGCCGAGGACGCGGTGCAGAACGCGCTCGTCCGGGCCTGGCGCGACCTGCCCACGCTCCGGGACCCGGACCGCTTCGACGCCTGGCTCCACCGCCTGCTCGTCCGCGCCTGCATCGATGAGGCGCGCCGGCTGCGGCGCCATCGCGTCGACGTGGAACTGACCGACATCCATGCTGCGAGCGCGACGATGGCCGGCCTCGAGTCGTCCGTCGCCGACCGCGACCAGCTCGAACGCGGCTTCATCCGGCTCGATCCGGAGATGCGCGCGGTCATCGTCCTGCATCACTACCTCGACCTGCCACTGCCAGCGGTGGCGTCGACCCTCGACATCCCGCTCGGGACGGCCAAGTCGCGGCTGCATCGGGCCCTCGGCCTGATGCGCGCCGCCCTCGACGCCGACGCACGCCTCGCCCCGGATCTCGTGGAAGGACGCCCGTCATGACCATGACAGACGACGACTTCAGCCGAGACCTGGGGCGATGGCTCCACGAGGAGAGCGTGTCCCGCGTGCCCGATCACCTCGGCGAGGTGCTCGTGCGGACCGCGGCGACCCGCCAGCGACCGTGGTGGTCGAGCCCCGAAAGGTGGCTTCCCATGGATATCGTCGGGACCCGGCGCGGGATGAACCTGCGCCCGATCGCCGTCCTGCTCCTCATCGGAGCGCTCATCGCGGCCATGCTCGGCGTGGTCTACATGGCCAGCCGGCCACCGGTCGAGCTCCCCGGGCTCGCAGACAATGGCCGGATCCTGGTCGCGGCCGGCACGACGATCACGAGCTACGACGCCAACGGGTCGGACCCCAGGACCCTCGTGGAGGCTCCAGCCGGCCTCGGTTCGGTCACCGTCTCACCGGACGGGCAGCGGTTCGCCTACTACGAGGGGCCCGAACCCGGCCAGGTCAAGATCATGACCGTGGACGGAAGCGACACCGTCACCGTCCCGAGCCCCTCGGGGATGAGCGGTGGCGACCAGATCACCTGGTCTCGTGATTCGCAGCAGGTCGTCTACCCCGCGTTCCGCGGTGGTCGCGAGTACATCATCAAGGCGGCCGCGGATGGGTCGTCGGCCGAGATCGTGGGCGAGGACATCATCGACCCTGCGCTTGGGGTCTGGCGTGCGTCGTTCTCGCCGGACGGTGCATGGATCTCGTTCGTCGGTGTCGACAACGCGTCGGGGAAGGGGACGATCTTCCTGATCCGGCCGGACGGGACCGAGCTGCACGCGTTGCCTACGGTCTCGCTCGGTACCGAACCCGGGGATGTCGCGTGGTCGCCGGACCCGACCGTCCAGCGGCTGCTGTACACCGGCGTCGTGCCCGAGAACACAGTGCGCATCTTCGATGTCGCCACCAACGTCGACACCGAGATCGCGAAGTCCTGGTGGCCCACGTGGTCGCCCGATGGGGACAGGATCTCGTTCTGGGGAACCGAAGTCGTTGATACGGCCGATGCCCTGGCGGGGACCGCACAACGGGTCGTCGCGATCCCCGCGTGGACGGATGGTCGGAGTTGCCAGGAGCACCCGGAGCTCAAGGACCAGCACTTCTGCGGCCCTGCCTCGTGGTCGCCGGATGGGTCGCGCCTGATCGCGACGGACATCACGGGGACATCGATCCTGTCCGTCATGGCGGATGGGACCGGCCAGCCCGTCGTGATCCCGATCGAGACAGCGGGGTCCGAACCGTCGGTGTCCTGGCAGCCGATCCGGTAGGCAAGGACAGTGCAGCGGCGGGCGCCCGGACGGGGCCCGCCGCCGACCCATGTCCCGCCGCTACAATCAGCGCATGACCCACCGAGTCACCCTGATCCCCGGCGACGGCATCGGGCCGGAGCTGGCGGAAGCATCCCGCCGCGTCCTCGACGCCTCTGGCATCGACTTCGACTGGGAGGTCGTCGATGCCGGAGAGGGCGCGATGGCCGAGCACGGGACACCACTCCCGACCCATGTCCTGGAGTCGATCACCCGCAATCGCATCGCCCTCAAGGGCCCCATCACGACCCCGGTCGGGGAGGGCTTCCGGAGCGTCAACGTCACGTTGCGCCAGTCGCTCGGCCTGTACGCCAACCTCCGTCCGGCCCGAAGCATGAAGGGCCTCGAGACCCGCTACGACGACATCGATCTGGTGATCGTCCGCGAGAACACCGAGGACCTGTACGCCGGGATCGAGCACCGCGTCGGACGTGATGCGGCGGAGAGCATAAAGATCATCACCCGCGAGGCGTCCGAGAGGATCGCCAGGTTCGCGTTCGAATACGCCGTCGCCAACGGCCGACGCAAGGTCACGGCCGTGCACAAGGCCAACATCATGAAGCTCTCGGACGGTCTGTTCCTGGAGAGCTGTCGGACTATCGCCGCCGACTACGAGGGCCGGATCGAGTTCGAGGACCGCATCGTCGACAACATGTGCATGCAGCTGGTGCAGAAGCCCGACCTGTACGACGTGCTCGTCCTGCCGAACCTGTACGGCGACATCGTCAGCGACCTCGCGGCCGGTCTGGTCGGGGGTCTCGGCGTTGCGCCCGGGGCGAACATCGGCACGGAGGCGGCGGTCTTCGAGCCGGTCCATGGCTCAGCGCCCAAATATGCCGGGATGAACAAGGCCAACCCGACCGCGATGATCCTGTCCGGGGCACTGATGCTTCGCCACCTGGGCCATCCCGACGCCGCGGAGCGTGTCGAGACCGCGGTCCGCGAGGTGATCGCCGAGGGTCGCGCCACTACCTACGACCTGGGCGGCCCCGCCGGCACGTCCCAGTTCGCCGATGCCATCGTCGATCGACTGCATGCCACGAGCGGCGCAGTCGTCGCGCCGGCCACCACCGCCTAGCGGCTGGTGCGCCAGAACGACGAGTCAGGGACGACGCGGATGACGAGGCAGACGACGAGTCAGGAACGACGCGGATGAGCACGATGCTGGTCAGGTATCGCGGTGGCAACGGGATGCTCGCCTGGGCGTTCCATCGCATCTCCGGCGTGGCCGTCTGGCTGTTCGTGATCCTGCACGTGCTGGACATCTTCCTGGTCGGGGCGGCGCCGGACACCTATGACACGCTGCTGGTCATCTACGCCACGCCCGCCGGGATCGTCATGGAGTGGCTTCTCGGCGCCGCAGTCCTGTACCACGCGCTCAATGGCCTGCGCATCATCGTGATGGACTTCTGGCCACCGATGACCCGCTTCTATCGGGAGCTGTGGTACCTCGTGTGGGCCCTGTTCGCGCTCATCGGCATCCCGGTCACGGTCGTCATCTTCGGGCAGTTCGCCAGGGCCATGGGCTGGGCGTCATGAGCGCTTACACACGGTCCGGTCGGAGCAAGCCGGCATCGGGCAGCGGCGAGGTCGCCATCTGGTACCTGATGCGGCTGACCGGGCTCGGGCTGTTCGTGCTGGTGCTCAGCCACTACCTGATCCTGCACGTGCTGTACGACCCCGCCGAGCAGCACGCCGACTGGATCGCAACGGTGCGCTGGAACTCCATGTTCTGGCGCGGCTTCGACTGGCTGATGCTGATGCTCGTCCTCTTCCATGCGTTCATGGGCATGCGCGTCGTGATCGGTGACCTGACCCACGGCCGCCACAAGACGCTCCTGCTGTCGGGGCTCTACATCCTCGCCGTCCTGCTGTTCGCCATGGGCACCATCGTGGTCATGACCCTGCCGGCCGCGAACGTCGTACCGGCCGGATGAGCGACCGATGAGGATCACCCACGACGCCCTGATCGTCGGGGCCGGCGGCGCCGGCCTGTGGGCGGCCGTCGAACTGGCCAAGGCCGGTGTGGATGCCGCGGTCCTGACCAAGCTGTATCCCACGCGCTCCCACACCGGGGCTGCCCAGGGCGGTGTCTGTGCCGCGCTCGGCAACCAGGAGGAGGACCACTGGGAGTGGCACATGTTCGACACGATCAAGGGCGGCGACTACCTCGTCGACCAGGACGCGGCGGAGATCCTGGCCCGCGAGGCGATCGAGACGGTGATCGAGCTCGAGCACATGGGCCTGCCGTTCAATCGAACGCCCGAGGGCAAGATCGACCAGCGCCGTTTCGGCGGTCATACCCGGAACTTCGGGGAGGGCCCCGTCCGGCGGTCGTGCTTCGCGGCCGACCGGACCGGCCACATGATCCTCCAGACCCTCTACCAGCAGGCGATCAAGCACGGTGTGCGCTTCTACGACGAGTACCACGTCGTGGACCTGCTGTCCGAGGGCGGTGAACTCGGGTCTGGTGGTCGGGCGGCCGGCGTGGTCGCCTACCGGATCGCCGACGGGACCATCGAGACCATCAGATCCAAGGCCGTCCTGCTCGCGACCGGCGGGTTCGGGCGCATGTTCCGGATCACCTCCAACGCGTGGTCGCTGACCGGCGACGGGGTCGCGCTGGCCTATCGCCACGGGATCCCGATGCAGGACATGGAGTTCTACCAGTTCCACCCGACCGGGATCGTGGGCATCGGGATCCTGCTCTCCGAGGCAGCCCGTGGCGAGGGCGGCTACCTGCTCGACAAGGATGGCTTCCGATTCATGGAGCGCTATGCGCCCACGCTGATGGAGCTCGCTCCGCGTGACCTGGTAAGCCGGGCGATCTACCAGGAGATTCGGGCCGGACGCGGCATCGACGGCAAGGACTACGTCCATCTCGACGTGCGCCATCTCGGGCGCAAGGTCATCGAGGAGAAGCTCCCCGACATCACCGATTTCGCGCGGGTGTACCAGGGCGTGGAGCCCATAACCGAACCAGTCCCGATCCAGCCGACCGCCCACTACGCAATGGGCGGCATCCCGACCGACACGGAGACCCGGGTCACGCGGGATGCGGCGGGCACGGTCGTGCCCGGTCTGTACGCGGCCGGCGAGACGGCCTGTGTCTCGGTCCACGGCGCCAACCGCCTCGGCACGAACTCGCTCGTGGACCTGCTGGTGTTCGGTCGGCGCGCCGGCCGCCGGATGATCCAGGACATCAAGGGCATCGAGCTCCCCGAGTTGACCGAGGACGCCGCCGATCCGGTACGGGCCGAGATCGAGGGGCTGCGGTCCTCGACCGGGCGCGAGTCGGCGCCACGCATCCGCGCCCAACTGGCCGACGTGATGATGGACAACGTCGGGGTCTACCGCGACGAGGGCCTCCTGTCCGCAGCCCTGACCCGGGTCCGTGAGCTGCGCGAGCGCTACACGAAGGTCGCGATCGACGACAAGGGCAGCGTGTTCAACACCGACCTGCTCGAGGCCCGCGAGGTCGGCTACCTGCTCGACTGCGCGGAGTCGACGGTCGTCTCCGCGCTCGCCCGCAGGGAGAGTCGCGGTGCCCATGCCCGCGAGGACTACCCGGAGCGCGACGACGTGAACTTCCTGACCCACACGCTCGCGACCCGCGCGGAAGGGGGACCCAGCCTGAGCTACAAGCCCGTGACCATCACCACCTTCCAGCCCAAGCCAAGGACCTACTGATGCAGGTCGATCTCCGCATCCTTCGCTACGACCCCGAACGCGACGAGCGACCGCACTGGGAGTCCTACAAGGTCGAGTGCGAGCCAAAGACCGACCGCGTCCTCGACCTGCTTCATCGAGTCAAGCACGAACAGGACGGCTCGCTGACCTTCCGTCGATCGTGTGCCCACGGGGTGTGCGGCTCGGACGCGATGCTCATCAACGGCCGCAATCGTCTCGCCTGCAAGCTGCGTATCGAGCAGCTGGGGGCGCGCAGGATCACGGTCGCCCCGCTGCCCGGGCTGCCGGTCATCAAGGACCTCGTGGTGGACATGGACGGGTTCTTCGAGAAGTACCGAAGTGTCCAGCCGTTCCTGGTCAACGACGAGCCGGTGCCCGTCCGTGAGCGCCTCCAGTCGCCGGAGGACCGCGCCCGCTACGACGACACGACCAAGTGCATCCTGTGTGCCGCCTGCACCAGCTCCTGTCCCTCGTTCTGGGCGCAGCCCTCGTACGTCGGACCGGCGGCCATCGTCAACGCTCACCGGTTCATCTTCGACTCGCGCGACGATGCCGGTGACGAACGACTCGAGATCCTGGCCGACGCCGATGGGGTGTGGCGCTGTCGGACGATCTTCAACTGCACCGATGCCTGTCCGCGGGGCATCCATGTAACCAGGGCCATCCTCGAGGTGAGCCAGGCGATCGTGGAGCGCCACGTCTGAGCGCCGGAGACACCCTCTTCGGCGACCTTGATCCGGCGTCACCGACGTTGGCGGACGGACCGGCGACGCCAGTTCGCCCGGCGGAACACTCTGGATCGATAGCGTCGTCTGCGACCCCCTCCTTCGTCGTCCGGACCGACGGGGCTGCACGCGGCAACCCAGGACCGGCGTCCGCCGGGGCGGCCCTGTTCGACGCCCAACGACTCGATGCGCGCGATCCGCGGGCCACGCCTGACGCCTCGATCTCCGAGTACCTGGGTGTCCAGACCAACAATGTCGCCGAATACACCGCGGTCGTCCGGGCCCTTGAGCTGGCCCACGAGCTCGGTGCCCGCGAGGTCCACCTGCTGCTCGATTCGAAGCTCATCGTCGAGCAACTCGCGGGACGCTGGCGGGTCAAGGACGCCAAGCTGATCCCGCTCTGGTCGTCGGCACGTGGGCGGCTGGGTACCTTCGAACGGTGGACCGCCGCCCATGTCCCGAGGGCTCAGAACACGGTCGCCGACGCTCTCGCCAACGAGGCCATCGATCGCGCGAGGGCTGGCGGACCGATGGTCGTCGTCCGGCGACCCTGAGCCCTACGTCCCGGCAACCACCATACCCGCGACTCATCTCGAGCGCGGGGCCGAGGCTCGGGTAGAATCGGCGCTGTCAGCGAGGCGGTCGGATGGCCGCGCGCCAGCGGGGAGACCCGTCAGGCGTGAGGAAAGTCCGAGCTCCCCAGCGCAGGGTGGCGGGTAACGCCCGTCCGTCGCAAGACGAGGACCAGTGCCACAGTGACGATGCCGTCGCTCGACCCTCGGGTCGAAAGGCGGAGTGAAACGCGGCAAACTCCACCCGGAGCAAGGCCAAATAGGAGGGCGCAACCCGTTCCCGGGTGACCGGGACGGTGGAAGAGGTGCGCTGCCCAGCCCTCGGGTCGGCCGCATGAGCCGTCGGGTGACCGACGGTCGAAGATGGATGGCCATCCCCGTCCTGGCGCTTCGGCGCCGGGATGGGACAGAACTCGGCTTACAGACCGCCTCGCTGGCGCTCCCTCGACAAGGATCCGCGGTCGGGCGTCGCCGCGTTCGGCGTCCCGGTCGAGGCACGCCCACCGGTCGGACCGGGACCGCCCGGTCAGTCCTCGTCGGGTCGGAAGATGTGGAGCGCCGTGCAGGTGTTGCAGATGGGCATGGCGGACTCGAGGTCGCCCAGTGGGATGGGGACCTTGCGATCGGGCAGCAGGCACTCGACGTCGTAGGCCCGATCCCGCCCGTCGCTGACGTCGATCAGGCGGCGGAAGGTGCAGCGCTTTATGCGGTGCGGCGCGAGGTGATACGCGTCGGCTGGCGGCGGGATGACCGGGAGTGGCAGGGCCATCGTTGGGGGGTCCAGGCCTCGTGTTGCGTGAGTTCCGACCTCAAGGTCGGTGTCGGCGGCGGAGCCTAGCACCGCGGACGGCGTCGCGGCAACGCACGAAAGGTACTACGCTCTGTCCCGTTCCACCCCGACGACAGGAGCGCGCGTGACCGACGAGACCGGGCCGCCCCCGCCGCGCCACCCCAGACGACGTCGCTCGGACTTCGATCCAACGTACATCGGTCCGAGGGTCGCCAGGGAGCGTCGTCGGTCGACCCCCCGCCCGACGACCGCCCGTCCGAGCTCGCCGCGCGGGGCAACGCCGACCAGTGGTGCCAGGCCCGACCCGGGACCCGGACCCGCGGAGGTGGCGAGTGCCGGGAGCCCGGTCGATGGTCCCGTGGGTGCCGTTCGCGCCGGGGTCGCACCCGCTCAAGACGCTTCCACACTGGGTCGCCCGTGGCTGGCCGTCTCCACAGAGCGCGCGCTCGATCCAGCGATCTGTCCCTTCCTGCGCAGTGACCGAGGGGCCGGACTCGAGTCGCCCGTCGAATCCCCTGACGCCGTCAATCGATGCGCGGCGCTGGCTGATCCCGTCCCGCAGTCGATCCGCCAGCAGAGCCTGGTCTGCCTGACCAGCGGCCATGTCAACTGCCCACGCTACCTGCGTGGCGCCGCGGCCGTCGCCCCGGTGACGCCGAAGATCACGGCCCGACCGTCGGTCTCGCCGGCGATCGCGGCTTCGGCCATCGCGGTCCTCGGCGCGTTCGTGCTGTCGATCGGGTTCGTCGCGACACGCGGTGGCATGGAGCTCGCCACGGTCGTTCCGCTTGCCCCGACCGATCCGGCATCCGGAGTCGCCCAGGTGAGCCCGACTCCTGCGGTGACGGCTGCCTCGACGCCGGAGCCGACTGGGGGCACAGGCGCGACCACGACGGCCGGTCCGACGGCTGCGGCGTCCACCCTCCCGACGGCCTCCTCGTCCCCATCTCCCTCCCCGTCGCCGACCGCGACCCCGACCCAAACCTCGTCCCCGACCCCATCCACGACCCCGAAGCCGACCGCCAAGTCCGATCGATATGCAGTGCTGGTCGCCTGCCCTGACACCCCGAAGTGCTGGATCTACACGGTCCGCAGCGGGGACAACCTCTACAGCATCGTCCGCTGGTTCGGGGTCTCGGAGGCTCGCGTCCGGGCCATGAACCCGTGGCTCGCAGAGAGCGGCCTGCGTGCGGGCAGGAAGCTCCGCATCCCGCCCCCGACGCGTTGACGGCGAGCGCTCTCGACCGATAGGGCTCCGTCCACCTCGCTGACACCCGCCAGTTCTGGCGCGCTTCATCCGACTGTCGGCCGCCCGCCACCGCCGATGACTGCGACGCGGCGCTTGTCCGCGCCTCGATCGAACCACCCGTGTGCAGAAACGGCATTGACGCGCCCGGATCCGCCGCTAGAATGTCGCGAAGTGGATGGAAGTGGTGAGAAGTGGGGAATCCCAGGGCTCGATCACCCGCCACGGCGACCAGAGGTCCAGCGGACACGCAGCCAGGCGACAGGAGACCCAGACGGGTGTTCACCGGCGAGTACCGGCACACGGTGGACGACAAGGGACGGATGGCCGTCCCAGCGAAGTTCCGCGTCCAGCTGGGCGCAGGAGCTGTCGTCTCGCGCTGGCTCGACGAGTGCCTGGCCATCCATACCCAGGAGGGGTGGGCTGACCTGGCGGCCAAGGTGGCGGCCCTGCCCATCACCGACCAGGCCTCCCGTCGCTTCCAGCGTTTCGTGTTCTCGGGCGCGGCGGAAGTCGAGCTCGATCGGCAGGGGCGGATCCTTCTGCCGGCATTCCTGCGCGGGTCGATCGGCCTTGACGGCGAGGCCGTCGTGGTCGGTTCGCGTGACCACGCCGAGATCTGGGTCCCCGCGAAGTGGGCGACTTACGACCAGGAACTGACAGACCAGGAGCTGGCCGAGGCCTTCCAGGGCCTTGGGATCTAGCTCGTACCACATGCGCTTCCAGGGTCCGCTCGGGATCCGATCGACGAAGGTGGAGGGAGATATGGAGGCTGGGCACATCCCGGTGCTCGCGGACGAGGTCATGACGATGCTCGCGCCTGCGCCGGGGAGCCTCCACATCGATGCCACCCTCGGCGGCGGTGGGCACACCGAGCGGATCCTGGAGGCGACCGACCCTGATGGCCGCCTCCTCGGTCTCGACGCCGACGGGGCGGCCATCGCCAGAGTGGCCGGCCGCCTCCACCCACGTTTCGGTGATCGCCTCGTCCTGCGTCAGGCCAACTTCCGCGAGCTGGCGACGGTCGCTCCAGGGGCGGGTTTCGCACGGGTCGATGGAGCCCTTTTCGATCTGGGCCTATCGAGCTACCAGCTGGCCGACAGCGAGCGCGGTTTCGGGTTCCGTGCCGGCGGCCCGCTTGACATGCGCTTCGACCCGGACCGCGGCGTTCCCGCCGTCGAACTCCTGGCGACGCTCGATGCCGCCGAGCTGGCGGCCCTGTTCCGACGCTACGGCGAGGAGCCCAGGGCAAGCCGGATCGCACGGGCGGTGGTCGACGCACGGCGGACCGCACCGGTCTCCACGGCCGAGGACCTCGCCGCCCTCGTCGAGCGGGTCGTCCCGCCGAACCCGCGTCAGCCGAGACGGACCCACCCTGCGACCCGTGTCTTCCAGGCACTGCGCATCGCCGTCAACGAGGAGCTCGATGCACTGGCCGAGGGTCTCGCGGCGGCGCTTGACCTGCTTCGCCCGGGTGGTCGTCTCGTGGTCCTGAGCTACCACTCCCTCGAGGACCGGATCGTCAAGCGGTTCATCGCTACGGAGCGGCGCGGCTGCGTCTGCCCGCCCGAGCTGCCCGTCTGCGTCTGTGGTCGGGCGCCGCGGCTGCGGCTGCTGACGAGCCCATCCCTGACCCCGACCGATGCGGAGATCGCCGCCAACCCACGGGCCAGGAGCGCCCGCTTGCGAGCCGCCGAGCGCCTGGCGGCATGACCAGCGCATGACGACCGACCGACCGCACGACTGCCCACACGACTGATCGACCGAACTGGCCAGACCACCACACGGAAGGAGGAAGCCCCCATGAGCAAGCGCCACCAGGCCAATCGCCGCAAGACCTATGGACGGCGTCAGCACGAACTGCGCGAGCGCCACGACCGCCCGACCCACCACGATGCCTCGGCGTTCGAGCTCGACGAGTGGGGCGCCGCCGCGCCTTCGGACCCGCTCGCGTTCCTCGACCCGCGCACGCCGCGCTTCCGCTTCCTGTTGGGCGACTGACCGATGGCCGTCTACCAGGGCGCGCGACCGCGCGCCGTATCCCTTCCGGGCGGTGTCCTTGCCCCCGGGTTGCCACGTCGGGCCGACGTACCGACGATCCCGCGGCGGCGCGCCCGTGTCGCGGTCCGGGCACGACGCGGCCCGAACCGGGCGGCCATCGCGCTCGGCGTGATCGTGGTCGCGTTCATGCTCGCCTTCTTCTCGCTCGCCCAATCGGTTCGGGTCTCGGCGACGTCGTACGACATCGGTCGGCTGGAGGTCGCCCAGGATCGGCTCGAGGCACAGATCGACGAGCTCGACTCAGACCTGAGTCGACTCGGGCGTGAGCCGGCCGTCCGCAAGATCGGTCTCGACGGCGGGCTGACACAGCTCGACTACGCCGTCGTCCTGCCTGCCCGCTGAGAGCCGGACAGCTTGATCGACTGATGCTGGGTCGCACCGACTCCCGTCGCCGCCTGCTGTTCCTGATGGCCGTATTCGTCATCGGATCGCTGGCGCTGGCCGCGCGCACCGCCTACTGGCAGGTGGCCCGTGGGGCATGGCTCAGCGAGCGCGCCGAGGCCCAGGCGATGACGACCATCGAGGTGCCCAGCCGCCGCGGCGAGATCTACGACCGGACCGGGACCATCCTGCTTGCAACCACGCTCGAGCGTGACCGTCTCACTGCCGCCCCCAACCAGCTGAGCGAAGACGAGCGGGCCACGACCGAGACGACGCTCGTGCGGCTTCTCGGTCTCGATGCCGCGGCCACGGGGGAACTCCACGAGCGTCTCGCAAGTGATCGGGCGTACGTCATCCTGGCGCGCGGGATCGACCCCGAGATGGCGGCCCGCATCCGATCGGCGGTCGGTGGCAAGCAACTCTTCGGGGTGGCGCTAGAGCCCGAACCGGAGCGCGTCTACCCGCAGGCAGGCGGGGGCCCCGACACGTCGCTGGCCGCCCAGCTGCTGGGCTTCGTCAACCGCGAGAACGTCGGCCAGTACGGTGTCGAGCAGTACTACCAGGACACGCTCGCCGGGTCACCCCGGGTGCTCGTCGCGCGGCGCGACCTGAGCGGCCGGATCCAGCCCGAGACGACCCAGGTCCGGCGACCAGGTGAGACCGGGCAGGACCTGACCCTGACCCTCGATGCCGGCCTCCAGCTCGCGGTCGAACAGGAGGTCCTGGCGGCCTGGATCGCCGACAAGGCCAAGAGCGTCTCGGCCGTGGTCATCGATCCCCACAGCGGCGAGATCTATGCCGAGGCGACCTACCCCTCGTACGACGCCAACCGCTATCGAGAGATCGCGGCGACTGCACCCGGCCGGTTCATCGACCCGGTCATCTCGAGCGTCTACGAGCCGGGTTCGGTGTTCAAGATGATGACCGTAGCGGCGGCATACGGAGCCGGCGTCGTGACGCCGACGACCAAGATCAAGGACGTCGGCACGCTGCGTCTCGATGGCGGCCGGACCAAGATCGACAACGCCAACCGCAAGGGCATGGGCTGGATCACGTTCGAGGATGGCATCGCCTACTCACGCAACGTGGTGGCGGCCAAGGTCGCCCTGGAGCTTGGCGCTGACCTGCGCCAGTCGTCGGCCATGCTCTACGACGAATGGACCGAGCTCGGCTACGGACGCCGCACGGGCATCGACCTCGCCGGTGAGGTGAACGGCCTGGTTCGCGACCCGGGGATCACCCCGTGGCGGGAGATCGATCTCGCCAACGGCGCGTTCGGGCAGGGTGTTGCCGTGACCCCGATCCAACTTGCGACGGCGTACGCGGCGCTGATCAACGGCGGCACGCTCATCCAGCCCCATGTCGTCAAGGCCATCGGTGACCGACCGATCGAGACGGCGAGCCGTGGCCAGGTCATGGACCCGAAGCTGTCCCCGATGCTGACGAGCCTGATGCGTCACGTCATCGACGAGGTGCCGTTCTACCACGACCGGACCGAGGTGCCGGGCTACGACGTCGGGGGCAAGACCGGGACGGCGCAGATCTGGGATCCGAAGGCGAACGGTGGGCGTGGTGGCTGGAAGCACAACCTCTTCAACTACTCGTTCGTCGGCTATATCGCGCGCCAGTGGGGCAAGCCGGACCTGATCGTCGCGGTCCGCATCGAGGAGGGGACGCCGACCATCGCCCGCGTCGGCGAACTGGAGATGCCGGTCATGTCGTTCGAGCTCTTCCGGCGCATCGCGACCAACGCCATCACGACCCCCGATCTGCTGCGCGAGCGACCTGCGCCGGACGCGTCCGCTCCGGGCGACCGTGCCACGGACCGGTGAGCGGCGCACGTGCCACACTGCCGCCCGTGACTGACCTCGAGTCGTCGCCGACCATCCCAGCCGGCCCGTCGCTTGATGCGGATGACATCGTCCGACTTACCGGGGGACGACTGCTTGTCCGCTCCGCCCGCCCGGTTCGTGGTGGAGCAGTGGATTCCCGGCGGGTCGAGCCGGGCAACCTGTTCGTCGCCC